>JALZGN010000160.1 GCA_030861005.1 Actinomycetota bacterium | reverse complement strand
AGGTGGCCCCGTCCGCGCGCCCGCGCCGGCTCTCCCGCTACCTCGCGCCGAAGGAGGCGATCCCGCGGGGCGTCGCGCTCGCACTCACGCTTGCGAGCTTCGCCGCCATCCTCGCCGTCTGGTCGCTTCTCTCCTACACGGGGTTCGTGGAGCCGTTCTTCCTCCCGAGCCCGTCCACGGTCGCAGAGTCGCTGTACCGGATGTTCGCGGAAGACAACTTCGTCGAAGACGTCTGGGCGAGCACGTACCGCATTCTCGTCGGGTTCCTGATCGCCGCCGCGATCGCGGTCCCGCTCGGAATCGCGATCGGTTCCTTCCGAGCGGCGCAGGCCTTCTTCGAGCCCGTCATCGCCGCGGTCCGCTACATGCCGGCCTCGGCGTTCATCCCGCTCCTCATCATCTGGTTCGGGATCGGGAACACGGAGAAGGTCGCCGTCATCTTCATCGGCACGTTCTTCCCGCTCGCTCTCATGATCGCCGACGTCTCGGCGAACGTCCCGAAGGAGCTCTTGAACATCTCCTACACGCTCGGCGCGTCGCGGTGGCAGGTGTTCCGGCGCGTCCTCCTTCCCGCGTGTTGGCCCGGCATCGTCGACAACCTCCGGATCGGCATCGGCTGGGCCTGGACCTACTTGATCGTGGCCGAGCTGGTCGCCGCGTCGACCGGAATCGGTCACGTCATCCTCACGGCCAGCCGGTTCCTCGAGACCGAGACCATCATCGGCGGCATCCTCACGATCGGAGCGCTCGGGCTCGCGACCGACGCCTTGTTCCGCTGGCTCTACCGGGTCCTCTTCCCGTACGCGGAGCGCGTGGCCCGGTGAGCACGATTGCGGTTCACGGCGTCACGATGACGTTCGAGACGCGCACCGGCACGGTTACGGCGCTCGACGACATCTCGCTCGAGGTCCCGGACGCGAGCTTCGCCTGCATCGTGGGCGCGTCGGGGTGCGGGAAATCGACGCTCCTGAACATCATGGCCGGGCTCGTCCGACCGAGCGCGGGCACGGTGACCGTCGACGGCCGCCCCGTGGAAGGCCCCGGTGCCGACCGCGGCATGGTCTTCCAGTCGTACACGCTCTACCCCTGGCTCCGCGTGCGCGAGAACATCGAATTCGGCCCCTCGCTCAGGGGCGTCTCCGCGGGCGAGCGTCGCAAGGTCTCGGACCAGCTGCTTCGAGAGATGAAGCTCTCCGACTTCGCGCGCGCGTACCCCCGCGAGCTCTCGGGCGGGATGAAGCAGCGCGTCGCCATCGCGCGTGCCCTCGCGAACGACCCCCAGGTGCTCCTCATGGACGAGCCGTTCGGCGCTCTCGACGCGCTGACGCGCTCGTCGGCACAGCGGTTCCTCACCGGGATCTGGGAGCAGCACCGCCGTACGATCGCGTTCGTCACCCACGACATCGACGAAGCGATCTTCCTCGGCGACACCGTCTTCGTCATGACGCCCCGCCCGGGTCGCATCAGGGAGGTCCTCGAGATCGACATCCCCAGGCCCCGCACGCTCGACGACATGGCGACGACGCGCTTCGCCGAGCTCAAGCACCGCATCCTCTCCCTTATCTACGAGCACGAGGAGGAGGAAGCGGTCCAACCCGCAGCCTAGTGGCCGGCCCCGCGCCGCGTCCGCCGGGCCGCGGCTTCACCCGCTACATCTGGGCAGCGACGGCCGCCGACGTCGCCGCACGGCATGCCCTGTCGCCCGCGCACGTCCTCCGCTTCGACGCCAACCTGCCGCCCTTCCCGGCTCGGCCTCGCGTCTCTTCGGACGCGGCGCTCGCGGAGCGCGGCGAGTACCCGGAGGGGACGTACGCCGAGCTGAGGGCCGGGGCCGCCGCGTACGCCGGCGCCTCGCCCGACGAGGTGGCGATCGACGCCGGCGCCGACGGCCTCATCGGCCTCGTCGCGCGGACCTACCTCGGCCCCCGCCGGCGCGCCGTGGTCGAGGAGCCGACGTACCCGCTCTACGCGATCGCGAGCCGCGTCGAAGGGGCCGAGGTCGACACGGCCCCGCGCGACCTCGACGCGCTCGCTCGGACGGCAAGACGCTCGCACGTGGTCTGGCTCTGCAACCCGGGGAATCCAACCGGCGCGCTGTGGGGCGCCGGGGACATCCGAGCGGTCGCCGAGGCGCTCCCCGAGACACTCGTTTGCGTCGACGAGGCCTACTACGAGTACGCGGGCGAGACCGTCGCGCCGCACGCGCGCGAGCTCCCGAACCTCGTCTGCATCCGGACGATGTCCAAGGCGTTCGGGCTGGCCGGCCTCCGCGTCGGCTATTCGATCGCGACGAAGGAAACGACGTTCGAGCTCTCGGGCCGCCGCCTGCCGGGCCCGGTTTCGAATGTGGCGGCGATGCTCGCGGCCGCCTCGCTTCGGCATCCGCAGGTGGAGTCCGAAGTGAGCGCGACCGTCGCCGAGCGCGAGCGGCTGAGGACGGCGTTCGCGGCGGCCGGCTACGAGACTCCGGCCGTCCATGCGAACTTCGTGGTCGCCCGGAGGTCGGACGCTCCGGCCGTCGCTCGCGCGCTCGAGCGCCAGGGGCTCGTCGTCCGCGCGTACCGAGATGCGCTCAGGATCACGGTCCGCACGCCCGCCGACGACGATCTTCTCCTCGCTGCTCTCGGCATCGACCCTCCCGCGGCGCCGCTCGCCTCGGCCACGATCCGCTCTCCCGGCGCGCGCGCCTCGCTCGTGCTCGCAGGCTCCGGGCGAGCTCGTGTCGCGACTGGCGACCCCGCGCGGGATCGCCGCTTCACCCGGATCGCGGAGGATGCGGAGCTGGACCTCGAGCTCGTCACCGACGGGCGGGCGACCGACGCCGCCGTCGGCGCCGCCTTCGGCCAGGCGCTCGAGCGTGCGCTCGCCTCGTAGCTCGATACTCTCGCCGTCTGCACGGCGAGCCGAGTGTGATGCCGCGTTTCGCGGCAACTGGAGCGGACGATCCGACGAGGGGGCGGCGGCCGTTCAGGAACTCGAGGAGGCTGTCCTCGCCGCGGGCGGAACCGTGCTGCGCTAAGCGCTTGAGACCCGGCGGACGCGCAGACGGCCGGCCTGCTCGAGCTTCAAGGCCCGACGGCGTCGAGCATCCGCTACTGACAACCGTTCGCGCGGGTCTCCCGCAACAGATCCCGCGTTTGCTAACCGAACCCTATGCCGAACCCGCGACCGATTCGGCTCGGCGCGGCAGAACCCAGTTCGGGCGTGGGAAGTGGCAGGTGTACCCGTTCGGATACCGCTCGAGATAGTCCTGATGCTCGGGCTCAGCTTCCCAGAAGGGCCCGGCCGGCGTCACCTCCGTCACGACCCTGCCCGGCCAGAGGCCCGAGGCCTCGACGTCTGCGATCGTGTCCTCGGCGACGCGGCGCTGTTCGTCGTCGAGGTAGAAGATCGCCGAGCGATAGCTCGTCCCGACGTCGTTGCCCTGACGGTTCAGCGTCGTCGGATCGTGGATCTGAAAGAAGAACTCCAGTAGGTCTCGATACGAGATCTGCTCGGGGTCGAAGACGATCTCGATCGCCTCGGCGTGCGTGCCGTGGTTTCGGTAGGTCGCGTTCGCGACGTCGCCGCCGGTGTAGCCCACCCTCGTCGAGAGGACGCCCGGTCGCTTCCGGATGAGATCCTGCATCCCCCAAAAACAGCCGCCGGCAAGGATCGCCTTCTCGACTCCGCTCACGTGCCGCCACCTCCTCGCTCGACGAGCCGCCGTCGTTCACTCTATCCCCTGGGCGTGGGCTCACCGACTGTCGCGGAGGGGCTCGACACCCCTCGCGAGCGTATGTCCAGCGGCAGCGCGCCGGGTGTGCATGCGCGCGCCGTCACCCGTTTGACGCCTCGGCTCGACCGCATCCGTGCGAACGTGGTGCGAACATCAGCCGGTCGCACACACGGCCGCGCGCGGTTCACCGTCTCATCCGATTCCGCGGCCTGCGGCGCTTTCGTGGCCGCGATGACCCTTCGTGCCCACGCTTCCTGCGTCCGAACTGAAGGGTAAGGAGGGGATCGGCGATTCGAGTCCGTCAGAGGCTTGGAAAAGTGCTGTCCCTGAGCACGATCCCGGCGCCTGGTGCGTGTTGCCGCGGCGCCCCCTCACGAGCGACGTCGCGAGCGGCGCGCTGGCTCGCCGCGTCGCCGCCGTGGCGCGCGGCGCCGAGCTTCGCTTCTGCCTCCATGAGGTGAAACCGACGGGCGCCGACGTCGATGTTGTAGCCACACGGGCGTTGCTCGTCCGTAACGCCGTCCAGGGCGCCGGTCGACCCCCGGGCACGGCGCCCTCCCGTGAATCGTATGGTGTCGCTCCGTGAGATACGTCGCGCTGCTGAGAGGGATCAACGTCGGCGGAAAGACGCTGATCAAGATGGCGGATCTGAAGGCGTGCGTGGAGGAGCTCGGATTTGACGATGTCTCGACTTACATTGCGAGCGGGAACGTCCTTTTCGAGACCGGTGAGCGCGACGCCGCGACGCTTGGGACGAAGATCGAGCGCGCCGTCGAGGAGCGGTTTCGGCTGCCGGTGAAGGTGGTCGTGCTCGACCGCGCGGCGTTCGCTCGGATCGTGAAGGCGATTCCGGGGGAGTGGATTGGCGACGCGGGCCTGCGCGCGAACGTCGCGTTCGTCCGCCGCGGCACCGACGCGAAGGAGGTCGTGCGCGAGCTCGAGCCGGACCCGGCGATCGAGGAGGTGAAGGCGGTCGACGGCGCGATCCTCTGGGCGACGAAACGCGACGCACTCAACCGCAGCGTCATGCGCAAGCTGATCGGCGGCGCCGCCTACAAGGAGCTGACCGTGCGCAACCTCAACACGACGCTCAAACTCCACGAACTCCTCACTCAGTAGCACCCGCGACAGGCGAGCGAGACAGGCCGCAGAGCTGCGTGCGATTGCGTCCGCGCCAGGCGAACGGCGGATGCTCGAGCGTCGAATCCTGATCTGCGGGCCTCCTCTCCGGATCGCTTCGAGGCTCGCAGGCTCGCGATCCCTGCGCAGCCGGACAGCCGGACGCTTGCGCAGTCGGGCTGGCCAGTACTAGGTGGCGTTGAGAAAGGTGACGACGGCGAGGACGCGCCGGTGGTCGTCCCCAGACGGCGGCAGGCGCAGCGTCGCGAAGATGTTCTTCACGTGCTTCTCGACAGTGTGCTCGGTGATGAACAACCGCTCCCCGATCGCCTTGTTCGAGCGCCCCTCGACCATGAGGCCGAGCACCTCGAGCTCGCGCTCGGTGAGCTCATCGAGCGGCGTGTCGCCCTTGCGGCGCTGGCCGACCAACTGGGCCACGACGGCGGGGTCGAGAACCGACCCGCTCTCCCCGATCCGCCGGACGCTCTCCGCGAGCTCCGCAAGGTTGGAGACCCGATCCTTGAGCAGGTAGCCGACCCGCTCCGTCCCCTCGCCGAGGAGCTCGACGGCGTAGCGCGCCTGCACATGCTGGGAAAGCACGAGGATCCCGACCTGCGGGCAGCGCGCCCGAATCAGCTTCGCCGCGCGCAGCCCTTCATCGGTATGGGTAGGCGGCATGCGGATGTCGACGATGGCCACGTCCGGCTCCGAGCGCTCGACAAGCGCGTACAACCCGTCAGCGTCAGCGGCGAGCCCAACCACCTCGAACCCCGCTTCCTCGAGCAGTCGCGCGAGGCCCTCGCGCAGGATGACCGCGTCGTCCGCGACGACTACGCGCACGGGATCTCGGCCCGGACGGTCGTGCCGCGACCGAGCGGGCTCGACACTGTGAGCCGCCCGCCGAGCGCCTCGACGCGGTCGGCGAGGCCGCGGAGCCCCGATCCGGCTCGGGCTGCGGCGCCGCCGAGTTCCGTCATCCGCCACCTCGACAACGAGAAGAGCGCCCGCGCGGAAGGCGGCCAGGCGAACCTCGCTTGCGTGGGAGTGCTTGGCGGCGTTCGCAAGTGCCTCGCTGGCGACGAAGTAGGCCGCGCTCTCGACCTGCTCGGAGAGGCGACCGCCGACCGCCACATCGAGTCGCACCGGCAGCGCCGCTCGTCGCGAGAGATCGTCAAGCGCCGTCTCGAGACCTCGCTCGACCAGGATCGCTGGGCGGATTCCCTGAGTCAGCTCGCGCAGCTCGTCGAGCGCAACCGCGAGCTCCTCGCGCGCCTCGCGCAGGACCGGCTCGACCGCAGGCCGGTCGGCCGCGAGCTTCGACTCGGCGAGGCCGAGCGCCATCGCAATGGAG
The DNA here is from genome assembly GCA_030861005.1 of Actinomycetota bacterium. Lineage (GTDB taxonomy): Bacteria > Actinomycetota > Thermoleophilia > Gaiellales > Gaiellaceae > JALZFU01. The sequence goes on along the minus strand of JALZGN010000160.1, from coordinate 2,828 downwards.
ACGAGCCGCAGTTGCGTCCCGTCGTGCAGGTCGCGCTCGATCCGCCGTCGTTCCGACTCGGTCGCAGTGACCAGGCGAGCGCGCGAGGCCTGCAGCTCGGCGAGCCTTGCCCGCAGCTCCGCCTGCAACCGCTCGTTCTCGAGCGTGAGCGCCGCAGCCGCGCAGACCGAGTCGACGAGCTCGGCGTTCTCGCGAAGCGCCGCGTCGTGGACGAGCGCGGCGACGGGCTCACCGTCGCGTTCGACGAGCGTCGTTACCCGCTGGTCGGTCCCTTGGGGCAGCTCGACCGGATGGCCGTCGGCGTCGACATAGCGCTCTCGCGCGGGGATCCAGTACGCGAGCTCGACCGACGGGTCGCCGAGCGCACGTCCGAGCGCCTCGCGCAGGTCGCCCGTCCGCGCTCCGCCCCCGAGTTCGACGACGAGACCCGCCACCGCCCCGCGGGCGAGCCGGCGCTGCAGGAGAACGGCCAAGACGGAGATCGGAATCGCCGCGAAAACGAGCGAGCGCGCCCAGGCAGGCCCTTCCCCGAGCGGCTCGTCGAAGATGTCGTTTGCGACGGAGAACCCAAGGACCGCGAACATCGACGCCCCGGTCCACAGAACGGGAGCGACAGCTCTCCGCTCGGTCGCGCTCGCCCGACTCCACCGCACGACCAGGAGCGCGACCGTAAAGAGACAGAGCACGACTCCAACACCGCGCTGTCGTTACGGACCACCTCGAGGGCGTTCGGTGGACAGTCGGCGCAGATGCCGACACGGGAGTCCGTGAAGGCGAGCCAGGAGATCTGGACAACGGTCGTGAGGAGAACGGCTGCCGAGACGAGTGCCCGATCGAGGAGCGTACGCAGTCGCCCGCTCGGAAACGAGAGCACGAGGTAGACGAATCCGAGCAGAGGAAGACTCTCGGCTGCCTTTCCGAGCGAGAAGAGGAGCGACTGCTGCGCGTCGACGAGTGACGCGAAGAACCAGGTAAAGCCGATGAAGATCATCACCGGGCCCAGCCGGTTCTCAGGCCGCTGGCCCCAGGCGACGAGGCCGCTCCCGATGTACGCCCAGCCGACGACGAGCGTCACAATGGCCCACGCCGCCGGCCACGGCTCAAGCTCGCTCGTAAGAACGAGCGTTCCCGCTCCCACTCCGGAAGCGAGCGCAAGCGGCACGATGAGGAGGTAGCGCCTCATCAGCTGGTCGAAGGGATCGTGCACCCCTGCCCGCACGCTGTACAGCCCGGCGGGCAAGAGTTCTGAGGAGTACGGCTAGCCGGTAGCGAGAGTCCAACCACCAGGCTGGCGCGGAATTCGGAAGCGGCGGACACTCGCCGGAAGATTCGAGAAAGGAGAACCATGAGTGGTAACCGCATCGCTGCCGCCGCGCTCGCTGCGCTTGGCGCCGCCAGCGCGATCCCCATTCCGCTCGCACAACTCGACTTCGCGGGGATCATGAACGTGTTCAACATCGACGCGGGCGACTCGCCGCGCGCGCTCCACATCATCGCGGCGGTGGGCGGAGTCCTCACGATCACCGTCCTCGCCCTCGCCTTCGTAGGCGCCGCCCTCGCGGCCACCGGACATCGAGCCGCACGCGCCGTCCTCGTCGGCGCCGCCCTCGCCGGCCTCGTTACGGCAATGCCGCTTTGGATCCCCGCCGGCGTGGTGATCGGCGCAGCCGCCGTCCTGCTCGGACAGTCGCCCAGCAGAGGCGGCGCTTCCGCGCCTCACCCAACGTCGATCCCTGCCGCCCCTCAATAGGAACGAGAGCCGCATGCCTCCCATCTTTCCGCCGCTCTTCCCGCTGTTCGTCAGGCCGCTCGAGCTTGCCTTGGCGTTCGCTCTTGGCTGGCTCGCCGGCAGCCGCGCCGATCAAGTCAGCGTCTCCCGACCGGAAGCGGCAAGACGATGACGCTCAACCGACGAACGCCAGCGGTCACGAGCCCGAGCCCCACGGGAGCTCGCTCCAGCATTCCGGGCGCTCGAGGCGCCAGCGGTCGCGGAAGAGCGCGTTTGCTTCCGCGCCCGAGCGCGTGTCCTGCTCGACACTCGCGCCGTAGCGCAGGGCGACGTCCGAGCGCTTGTAGACGCGCCAGAACGTCTCGTCGTTGAGGTCCCGGTTCCCTGCGCAGAGGAGGACGCAGGGACCGTCGCCCGCTCCGACGAACGTGTGCGCCGCGCCGGGCGGGCAGTGCACGACGTCCCAGGCGCGGAGGTGACGCTCTTCGTCCTCGATGATCAGGATGCATTCGCCCATCAGCACGAGGAAGTCCTCCTGCACCGACTCCGCGTGGTACATGTCGGCCGGCCGGCCGGGCCGGAGTACGCGCAGAACGAATCCCGCGCCGGGCTTGACGTACTCGCCGAGATCCGGGCGACCGCGCAAGACGAAGTCGTCGGACTCGAAGATGCAGCAGGCCTGCGTCGCATCGTTCGTCAGCCAGGCAGCGTCTCGGGCGTTGACGACGAACCACCCCGCCGTAACAGGCGTGAGACCCGACTCAACCGGCTCGAGCCGTGCTTCTTCAATCATTCGAACCTCCCAGAACAGGCGCGCGTCGCGCGCGAGGGCATCGTCGCCGACGGGCGCTCGGCGCCAGCACGCGCGCGTTCGCGACCGCCCGAGCCAGATGGAGCGACGGTGGTGCTGGCAGCCGGAGTCGGGGCCAGCCGCGTGGGGAAGCACGCGCCGACGGCAGGTCGGCCCGAGACCGTCAGCTCAGATGCTCAGTGCGCCGGCACGGCGGAATCATATTTCGTGCGCGCCAATTGCAGAAACGTGTCGGATCGGCCGTACTGTCCAGCTGGCCAGCCGGCGATTAGCGAGCCGCTGCCGATG
>JALZGN010000130.1 GCA_030861005.1 Actinomycetota bacterium | reverse complement strand
CGGCGCCGCCGCGGGCGACCTCGAGCGAGGGGTAGCGTTCGGCGATCTCCGCGAGCTCGGGCTGCGCGCGCTCGGCCAGGTCGTCCATGGTCGCGCTCACCCCGAGGACGGAGGCTCCGCAGGCGTCGGCGAGCGCAGCCGCCTCGGCGAGCGGCGTGTCCGCGCCCAGGTAGGCGATCCCCCATCCGTCCGCATGCAGGAGGACGGCGAGCGCGAGGAGGCCGCAGTCGTGGCGCTCGCCGGGAACGCAGCAGAGCACCGCCCGCCCGCTCGGTCCCGCAACGCCGTCGCTCAGGAGCGCCCGGACCTTGGCGCGGGCAAGCTCGGTCAGGCAGTGCTCGTCGACGATGCGCGCCTCGCCGCGCTGCCAGCGAGCGCCGATCTCCCGCAGCGCAGGCTCGGCGACCTCGACGATCGCCCGCTCGGGCGACAGGAGGGCGAAGGCGTGATCCAGCGAGCGGACGGCCCGCTCGAGATCCTCGGCGATGGTGGCGGCGACGATGGTCGCGACGAGGTCGGGCGGATCGGTCGCGACTTCGCCGTTTCCAGCCGCTCCCATGAGCCGCGCCGCCTCGCCGATCCGGTAGCCCTCGGCGAGGCGCGCCTTCAGCCACTCGACGCGCACGATGTCGCGCTCGGAGTAGCGGCGGTGCGCGCCCCTCGTTCGCTCGGGCTTCAGTACGCCGTAGCGCTGCTCCCACTTCCGCAGCGTCGCGGCCGGGACGCCGGTTCGCTGGGCGACAGCCTGAATGTTCATAGCCGCAAGCCTGAGGGCGTTCTCTGCAGGCGTTTTCGAGCGGAAGCATTGCTAGGGTAGAGGAGATGACAGCGTCGCGCGAGCAAGTTCTCGAAGCCCTGCGGACGGTCATCGACCCCGAGCTCCAGCGTTCGGTCGTCGAGCTCGACATGGTCCGCGCCGTCGAGGTCCGCCCCGACCGTGTGGAAGTCGAGCTCGCGCTCACCGTGCCGGGGTGTCCCCTCCGCGCGAGCTTCGAGACCCAGGTCGAGCGCGCGCTTCGCCCCCTCGGCGTGGACGAGGTCGCGCTCGCGTTCACCGTCATGACCCCGGAGGAGCGCCAGGCGCTCACGGCGAAGCTCCGTGGAGGCGTTTCCGAGCGGACGCCCGGGATCTCCGTGGACGGCGCGACGCGGGTCGTCGCCGTCGCGAGCGGCAAGGGCGGCGTCGGCAAGTCGTCGCTCGCCGCGAACCTCGCCGCGGCCTTCTCGGCGCTCGGGAAGCGGACGGGGATCCTCGACGCCGACGTCTACGGCTACTCGATCCCGCACATGCTCGGAATCCACCAACGTCCGGTCGCCGTCGACCGGATGATCCTCCCCCCCGTCCGCGGCGATCTCAAGGTCATGTCGATCGGGTTCTTCCTCGACGAGAACTCGCCCGTGATGTGGCGCGGTCCCATGCTCCACCGCGCCCTCGAGCAGTTCCTCTCGGACGTCCACTGGGGGGACCTCGAGATCCTGGTCGTCGACATGCCGCCCGGAACCGGGGACGTCGCGATCTCGCTCGGCCAGCTCCTGCCGCGCGCGGAGGCGATCGTCGTCACGACGCCGCACCGTGCCGCGCAACAGGTCGCCGTTCGGGCGGCCCAGATGGCGCGCAAGACGAACATGCGTCTCCTCGGCGTCGTCGAGAACATGTCCTACCACGCGAGCTCGGGGGAGGAGCTCTTCGGCTCCGGCGGCGGCAAGGCGCTCTCCGATGAGGTCGAGGCGCCGCTGCTCGGCCGGATTCCGTTCGATCCTCGGCTCGCGGCGTACGCCGACGAGGGCGAGCCGATCGTCCTCGTCGAGCCGGGCGCCGAGGTCTCACAGGCGATCGCCGACCTCGCGGGCGCGATCGAACGCTCGCGGCGCGAGCAGGGCGTCGGAATCGTGAAGCCGCTCCCGCTCGTCTCTGCGTAGGGCGATCCCGGTCACGACCCGCGCACGCGCGCGAAGCCCGCGTGCAGGAAGTCGGTCACGGCGTAGGCGGCGAAGATCGTCGTCGCGAACCGCGCCTGGCGGGGCGCGAGCACGTGCGCATAGGAGAGCGCCGACGAGAACCAGAGGCCGAGGCAATACGGGCACGTGAGGAGCTCGCCGAGCACCGCGGCCATCCCCTCCTTCTTCGGCTGTTGCGCTTCGGGGTCCTCGGTCACCGGCGCGCGGATGAAAGCGGCGACGTCCTCCTTCGCGACGACGCGGCTCATCTTGTAGCTCGCGAGCGCGATCCGGACGACGTCGCCGGTCGGCGTCCGCTCGGGGATGCGCTTCCCGGCAGCGAGGAGGAACGCGCCGAAGACGACCCAGAAGGCGCTCGTCAGCGTCGCGTAGCCGGCGAGTGGGCGGTCGTCGACCGTCTCGGCGACCTCGGCGGTGGTCTGTCTCGACATCGCGTCGCCCTTGCCCCGTTCCCGACCGGGGCAAACGGCGTCACCCCGTCTGGCCGGTCGCGTCGTGCGGGGCGCCGACCGGCTTCGACTCCGGCGAGCCCCGCTGGCGGAGGTAGATCGCGAGCACCGCCATCGTGCCGACCGCCAGGAACTCGGACTGCCAGTTCTGGAGCGTTCGCTCCCAGAAATCGGGTCTGGTCAGGTAGGTGACGAATCGCACCTTCTCGTCGCTGTGCTCTTCCTGGAGGTTGTTGTACTCCGTCCAGCCCGTCACCGCCTGGGTGAACCACGATCCGAAGAAGATGAGCGCGAAGGCGATGAGGATCGAGTTCTCGTAGATCCGCGTCCGAAGCCCCCCTCCGCGCGCCCAGAGCGGCGAGTCGGCATCGGCGTGTTCGCCGACCTTCTGGTCCTCATCGGACTCGAGCCCTGCCATGTCGAGCTCCTTCGATTCCGGGGACCCCTCCTGGAGGAACCAGACGGTCGCGAGGACGAAGAGGCAGAACTGGAGCCACTCCGACTGCCAGTTCTCGAGGACGGCCGCCCCGAACTCGGACGTATAGAGGTAGCGCAGGTAGCCGATCTGCTCCGACATGTGCTGCAGCGACTCCTCGTTGTAGGCGTGCCACCCGACGATCGACTGCGCGACGATCGTCCCCGCGAAGAGGGCGAAGAAGAAGATCGAGAGCGAGTTGAACCGCAGGAAGCGGCCCATCAGAGGTGCCTGACGCCGACGACGAAGTAGAACGCGATCCCCGCGGCGATCACGAGGACGTACATCCAGAAGACGGCCCGCACGGTCGCACGGTAACGCCGTTCCCGGATGGTGACTCGGCCTAGCCCGCGACGAGTCCGACGACGGCGACGGCGAGGATGACGAGGAAGAATGCGCCGGCGAAGACCGCCGCCGCCACCTTCGCACCGGTTGGAGCTGCGTGGCTCGTGTCGTCCTTCGCCATGCGGAGAGGGTACCCCGCCTTCCGGGTCGTGCACGGCCGCATGCGGGAAAGTCGG
>JALZGN010000122.1 GCA_030861005.1 Actinomycetota bacterium | reverse complement strand
CCCGCGCGCTCGCTCACGAACGTGCGGAGAAGCCCGTGGACGGAGCGCGGCTCGCCGACGAGGTACCGGGCGAGGTCGACGATGTGAGCGCCGAGGTCGCCGAGCGCGCCCGAGCCCGCAACTGATTTCTCGAGCCGCCAGACGACGGGGAAGTCGGGATCCGCGATCCACTCCTGCAGGTAGCGGGCCCGGAAGTGGAAGATGTCGCCGAGCTCGCCCGCCTCGAGCATCTCCCGGGCGAGCCGGATGGCCGGCACGAAGCGGTAGTTGAAAGCGCACATGTGCTTCACGCCCGCGCGCTCCACCCGCTGCCACATCTCGTAGCTCTCGTCGGCGTCCCGCCCGAGCGGCTTCTCGCAGACCACGTGCTTTCCGGCCTCGGCCGCGGCGATCGTCGGCTCCGCGTGCAGGTTGTTGGGGCCACCGTTGTCGAAGAGCTCGATGTCGTCGTTTCGGACAAGCTCGCGCCAGTCCGTCACATAGCCCTCGAAGCCGTAGCGCCTCGCGGCTTCCGCCAGCGCCTCCTCCGTGCGTCCCGCCACGGCGACGAGCCTGGGGACGAGAGGCGGCGGCCACGTCATGTAGGCGATCTTGCGGTAGGCGTTCGAGTGCGCCTTGCCCATGAAGGCGTAGCCGAGCATGCCGACGCCGATCGTGCCCGCCTCCGCGGCCTCGGCCGCGCGGCCCATCGTCACGAATCCGACCTGCGTCTCGTCCCCCATCGCTACTCCTTTGCGAAGGCAGCGTCGAAGGCGAGCGCGGACGGCGCGAAGTCCGTGCGCCGTACGAACGCGAGCGCGTCGGGCGCCCCCCACTCGCGGTCCATACCCGAGTCCTCCCACTCGATGGAGAGCGGGCCCTCGTAGCCGATCCTGTTCAGTGCTCGGAAGAGCTCTTCGAAGTCGACGTCGCCGTGACCCGGCGAGACGAAGTCCCAGCCCCGCTCCGCCTCCCCGAAGTTCAGGTGGCCGCCGAGGATGCTGCGACGCCCGTTCAGGCGCTTACGCGAGTCTTTGACGTGGACGTGGTAGATACGATCGGCGAACTCCTCCACGAAGGCGGCGGAGTCGAGGAACTGGTGCGCGAAGTGACTGGGGTCGAAGTTGATCCCGAACGCCTCCCTGCGATCGATCGCCTCGAGCGCCTTGCGCGTCGTCACGAAGTCGTACGCGATCTCGGTCGGGTGCACCTCGAGCCCCCACCTGACGCCCTCGCCGTCGAAGACCTCCAGGATCGGGTTCCAGCGGTCGGCAAAGTCCTGGTAACCCGCCTCGATCGCCTCGAAGTCGTTCGGCGGGAACGAGTAGACCTGGTGCCAGATGCTCGATCCGCTGAAGCCGTTCACCTGCCGCACGCCCAGCCTGCCGGCGGCGCGAGCCGTGTCGGCGACCTCCTGAGCCGCTCGCCGGCGAACTCCTTCCGGTTCGCCGTCGCCCCACACGTGCGGAGGCAGGATCGCCTCGTGCCGGTCGTCGATCGGGTCGCAGACCGCTTGCCCGACGAGATGCGTCGAGATCGCGAAGCACTGGAGGCCGTGGCGGTTGAGGATGTCCCAGCGGGAGTCGACGTAGCCGGCGTCCGAAAGCGCCTGCTGGACGTCGAAGTGGTCGCCCCAACACGCGAGCTCGAGGCCGTCGAAGCCCCACTGGCTTGCCTTCGCCGCGAGTTCCTCGAGGCCGAGATCGGCCCACTGACCGGTGAAGAGCGTTACGGGTCGTGCCATTTCCCCTCCTTGTTCGTCGGTCGAGCTTCGTTCGTCTCGGCGAGCACGACGTTGACGTCCGCCGCGGTGTACGACTCGAGCGTCCCGAGGTCCAGCGCGTCGTCGACGACGAGCGCGTCGAGCTCTTCCGCACGGGCGATCGAGAGCAGGAACGTTCGCCCGAACTTCGAGGAGTCGACGAGCCCGATCGTCTGCGACGCGACCGCCCGGGCGGCATGGAGCGTGTCGGCGAGCGTGCGCCGCGTCGTCGTCAGGCCGTGCTCGAGGGTGATGCCGGCTGCGGACACGAAGGCCGTCTCCAGGTGGAGGGCGCCGAGGAAATCGCTCGCCCACCGGCCGCCGATCATGCGGAGCGTCTGGTCGACCTCGCCGGGCGTGACGACGATGTGGATCGACTCGGCGTGGAGCTCGACGGCGATCGCCGGCGAGTTCGTTACGAGCGTGAGCGCGCGGGGAGGGCGGCGGGCGAGGTGACGCGCGAGCGCGAGACACGTCGTCGACGAGTCGACGAAGATCGTCGAGCCGTCGCCGACGAAGGCGGAGGCGCGGGCCGCGATCGCCTCCTTCGCGGCTGTCGCCTGTCGAAGCCGCTTCGCCCAGTCGGTCTCGACATGCGGAACGGCGACGGCGGTCTGGGCGCCGCCGCGGACGCGCTTGACGAGGCCGTCCTGGGCCAGGCGATCGAGATCGCGGTGGATCGTGATCGGCGAGACGCCGTAGTCGCGGGCAAGCTCGCCGACCGAGGCGCCGCCGTCGCGCCGGATTCGCTCGAGCATCTGCGCTCGACGGAAGTCGGCGGGCACCTCGTGGCTCCTCACGCCGTCGAGGTGGTCGTGCCGACGAGCTCGAGGTACCGCGCCGCCACGAGATCGGCGAAGCCGGGGTCGTTCACGTGTGTCTCTACGAGCTCGAGGGGAGTGGCGCCGTCGACCGCGTCGCGGAGCCCCTCGACGAAGGCTTCGTCCGCGTCGGGGTGCCAGAGGGCACCGCCCGGGACGTCGGCAAGCGAGAAGCCGCGCGTCGGAACCACGACCCGCACCGGTCCCCGCGCCTCGCTCAACCGCTCGGCGACGAGGCGGGCGAGCTTCGCCATCTCGTCGGGCTCGAGCCGTACGAGCGTGGCGACCGGGTTGTGGTAGTAGCTCTTGCGGGCCCGGTACCGCGCCGGGATCGTGCTCGGCGCTCCCTGGTTGAAGAAGTCCACGCAACCGGGGACGACGACCTGTGGGAGGCCGAGCCGACCGGCGATTCGGAGCCGCTCGGAGCGCGTGGCGTGGATCCCGTCCATGAGCGAGTTCGCGAGCTCGGAGAGCGTGTAGTCGACGACGCCGGCGAGGGCGCCCTGCTCGGCGAGCTGCTCCATGGCAGGACCGCCGACGCCGTTCGCGTGGAAAACCACGGGCTCGTGCCCGGCTGCCGCGAGCGCGGCGCGAATCCGCATCACGGCCGGCGTCGTCTGCCCCAGCATCGTCATCCCGACGCTCGCGGCGCCCATCTCGTCGACGGGCTGCCCCGCGTCCCGCGCCATTCCGACGACCGCCGCCGCCGCGTTGTCGAAAACGGCTCGCGCGATCGCGTTCAGTCCGAGGATGTCGACGACCGAGTGCATGACGAGCACGTCGCTCTCGCCCACGAACGGGGCGAAGGTGCGCCGCCCGGATGCGCTCGGGGAGACGATCACCTTCGGGACGCCGACCGGAAGCGCGCGCATGGCGGCGGCTCCGAGAATCGCTCCCTCCGCACCGCCGAGGCAGAGCGCGCCGTCGAGCCGTCCCTCCAGCCACAGGCGCAGGCAGACGGCGCGCACCCCCTTCTCCATCAGCTCGACGGCGGCCCCGCGACTCCCCGCGGCGCGGATCTCGTCGAGCTCGTGCCCGCCCTCGCGCGCGACCTCCTCGCGCGAGATGTCGGGCTCGCAGTCGAGCGCCTCCCCGAGGATCCCGGAATCGACGACCGTCGGATGGGCGCCGAGCGCGCGCAGGCGTGCCCGCACGTACTCGATCTCGGGGCCCTTCGTGTCGAGCGTCCCGATGAGCGCGATGCGCGGGGCCCCCTTCATCGCGTCACGCGCGGTCGCGCCACTCGCGCGTGTGAACCTCGACCGGCACCTTCTGGAACTCGGCGAGGGCGTCGGCGAGATGCCGAGCGTACCGCTCGTACGTCTCCTCCCCCTTCTCGGCCGTCGCGCGGAACGGGTTCCCGATCACGCCGCTGGGGGTGAAGTCCGAGTGGTCGGTCGGGAAGAGGAAGTACTGGTACCCCTGGAACTCGACCTCCGGCGCCCCGTCCAGCTTGATGAACGACTCCGGGAACCAGTCCGGCTTCTTCACCCGCTCGTGCACCGCGCGGTCCATGCGCACCAGCCGCTCGTCGTGCGCCATCACCTGCGCCGTCTCGAGCTCGCTCGAGTGCCATCCAGGCGTCTCCTCCGGCGGGTTCTCCATGACGTCCTCGATCAGCCCGAGATAGCGCTCGCCGTACAGCTTCGACATCGCCACGAACGCGCCCGTCTCGTACCGGATTCGACGCAGGAGCGGGTCGATGA
>JALZGN010000099.1 GCA_030861005.1 Actinomycetota bacterium | reverse complement strand
GGTCGCACCGAGGTCGCACGGCCATGAAAAACGCGACGACAAGCGGCGACAGGCGAGGGGCGAGAAGCGGCACCGTTGAGCCGTATCCCGCATAGATCGACCCCCTCCCCACGCTCATGGTAAGGAGGGGGTCGACGGTTCGAGTCCGTCAGAGGGCTTCGAGAAGCCGCTGCAAACGTGCGGTTTCATGAGTGCGTTCGTTGCCTTCTTCGGCGACCCGAGGTCGCACGGGCTGACCCGTTGCAGCGTTTCCGCGGTGACCCCCTCTCTAGCAATAGAGGAGATCGCCGGATTGGGCGCACCCGATTCGGGCGACACCACTCAATAGGGGGCCGCCCGTGGGAGGTCGCGACTAGGTCGTCACGGCGCGGTATCTCGCAACGCTCGTTGCGACTGTCCAAATCACAAGCGACGCGATCGCCGGGAAGAACGCATAGCCAAACGCGCTGCCGTCGGTCATCCCGTCGAGAACGGTCAAGAACGTGACGAGGAAACAGACCGCGCCGACCAGTGCCACCATGCCAGTCCAGCGTGCAAAGGCTCCCGTCCGCAGCGTTAAGAGTCCCGCCGCCATTAGAAAGGCGGCAAAGCCCATTGCGGCGACCAGGAACGGCCCTCCCGAAGCGGTAGCCACCGCCTTGCTCACGACGGGATCCACGTCAGCACCGTTGGTACTTGCAGCGGCAAGCGTGACCGACGCTATCGCCATTCCCGCCATACCGGTTAGGGCGCCCCCGAACGCGACGCGGGCCAGTTGCTCCGACCCGCGACCGCGGGACTCAGTACCCCCGAACACGCTGCGAATCGTTCCTATGAAGTGCAAGAGAACGAAGCCAGCGAGCAGCATCAGGAAGGCGCTGATGCGGCTGTTCCACTGGTTGTCGCGTGCCCAGTTGATCCACTCTTGATTTGGTTCGTTGTAGTGGGGTGTTAGGCCGCCGTTTGTGAACCAGCCGACGACAAACAGCAGCGCGAAGGCGGCCCCGGAGAGGGCCAGGAGCCGCTGCCACCGCGGTGGGAGAGCGTCAGCCGCGGCATCTGAGATGTGCGGATTCGGCGCGGACTGAGTCATCATCGGGCGCTCTCGGAAAGAATCGGCGCCTCGCGCCGGAAACCCCAGATGGTGCAGTAGACGCCGAGGAACAACTCCCAGATCGCCTCGGGGAGAACCAGGATCATGATCGTGCTCCGTTCCCACCAGTCGAAGAGCACGCCGAGGTTCGAGAAAAAGACGATCGGCCCTCCGATCAACCCGAACCACGCCATGCGCCGCGGGACGAGGCCCGACCTGTACATCAGGTAGCCGAGGATCAGCCCGTTTCCGAACGGGACGATCAGTCCGGGGCCCAACAGGAACGTCCAGTCCTTGAGGTCTTTCAGCGAGGCAGCGAGCTCGGCCGTGCCTGAGCCGTCCAGGCGCATCGTCACGAGCCCGAGCACGAAGATGATCCCGACCGCGATGAAGACGCTTTCGATGATCCGAGCCGCGACGAAGCCGATCGCCAGGGCTTCGTTCTGCCGCCGCGCGACCGGATAGAGGGCGACGGCCGTCCCGGGGTTCGAGAGGACGAGGAAGAACTCGAGCAGGATCGCGAAGTAGAGCCAGCCCAAGCTTCCGTCGCCGCCGATAAACCCGGCCGGGTCGTCGAGAACGGACTCGAAGATGAGATACGCCGGAATCGACGTGAGGAACGTGATGATGAACAGCACGCCGAAGATCCGGCCGTGTCGCTGGTCGTCCGCCATTCCGATAGCTCCTTCCTCGTGGCTCCGAGTAGCGGACACTAAAGCCGAACTGCCTTCATCGCTACCCCGCCAGACGCCGGCGTCGCTCTCCCACCGCCGGGGTCGCACCCAGGTCGCACGTGGGTGAAATACGCGGCGGTACGCGGCGACTGCTGAGAAGCGAAACTCCGCACCACGAAGCGGATCGCGCATGAGTCGACCCCCTCCTCACGTTCATGGTAAGGAGGGGGTCGATGCAGCCTCTTGCGAAGCGATCCGCTGAGCGTGGTTCAGCTTGCGCTGGCGAATTCGAACCCGAGACAAAGTACGTGCAATGACCGGGTTTCTGGGCGGTCTCGAAAACCGTTATCCGTCGTTAGGCGGATCGAGGGTTCGAATCCCTCCCCCTCCGCTTTCCAAGCCGCATCGGGCGGCCATCCGTTGCCCGATGCGGCTACGAACGGTCTGCCTAACCGCCGCACTCCGTCCACCGAAGTCCACGGGGATCCGCATGAGTGCACACATTTGCGTGCGCACTGGCGAACAACTGGCGAACTACGGGTGCGGATCAAGACGCATGAAGGTGCGCCGCATGATCCGGCACGAGAGCATCGTTACCAGCCTGCTCGGCGCCACCGTCGGACTCGCCATCGGCGCTGCGCTCGCCGCGGTCACGTCAATCGCGCTCGCCGACTACGGGGTTGCGTTCCCGATCCCCATCGGCACGCTGGCGACATTCGTTGCTCGTCGCGATCGCTGCCGGCATGGCCGCCGCCCTCCTGCCGGCCAGGCGGGCGTCGAGGCTCAACGCGCTCGCTGCAATACGAGTAGGGCAATCAAGCTGGACACGCTACCTCGGGGTCTCTTCGGACGCCCCGAGAAGGTTGAAACGATGGATCGGGACCCGACCTCTTAGTCGAGCGCGTAGTTCAGGATCTCGTTGATCCCCGCGACGACGGCGAACGCAATCGCCCATCCGACGCGGCCGACCGCCGCGAGTGCCGCCGCAGCCGCGCCGAATACCGCAACCTCGATGACGACCCTTACCG
>JALZGN010000071.1 GCA_030861005.1 Actinomycetota bacterium | reverse complement strand
CGCCGTCCTCGATGAGCTTCTTCGCGTTGTCCCACGCGCCCCCGCCGGACGTCATCGCGATCGCGAGGAAGATCCCGGTCACGATCGTGCCGATCAGGAGGCCGCCGAGCATCTTCGGCTCGATGATCCCGACGACGATCGGGAAGAGCACCGGGATCAGGCTCGGCACGATCATCCGCTTGATCGCCTCGCCCGTGACGATTCCGACCGTCGTTCCGTACTCGGGCCGCACCGTCCCCTCCATGATCCCCGGGATCTCGCGGAACTGTCGCCGCACCTCGGTCACGACTTGGCCGCCCACGCGCCCGACCGCCTGCATGGCGAGCGACGCGAAGAGGAACGGCATGAGGCCCCCGACGAAGAGGCCGGCGATCACCCACGCGTCGCCGAGATTGAAGGTCGTGCCGAGCCCCTCGTCGCCGAGCTCCGAGGTGAAGCCGTCGAAGAGGATCAGCGCCGCTAGCCCCGCGGAGCCGATCGCATACCCCTTCGTCACCGCCTTCGTGGTGTTGCCGACGGCGTCGAGCGGGTCGGTCACGCCCCGGACGTCGTCCGGAAGGTCGGCCATCTCGGCGATCCCGCCTGCGTTGTCGGTCACGGGACCGTACGCGTCGAGGGCGACGATGAGGCCCGTCATCGCGAGCTGAGCCATGACCGCGACACCGACGCCGTAGAGGCCGGCCAGCGAGTTTGCGCCGACGATCGCGGCCGCGATCACGACGACCGGGAGCGCGGTCGCCTGCATCCCGATCGCGAGCCCCTCGATGATGTTCGTCGCGTGGCCGGTCAGCGAGGCGCGCGAGATCCCCTTCACCGGCCCCCAGCGCGTCCCGGTGTAGAACTCGGTGATCGCGACGAGCAGGAACGTGACGCCGAGCCCGATCAGCGTACAGCCGTAGAGCTCGCCGAACGAGAACTCGTCGGTGTCGAACGCGGCCGTAACCGGGATGAAGCCGAGCGCCGAGAGGACGACGGCGACGAGGACGGCCTTGTAGAGCGCGTTCATGATCGAGCCGCCGCGGCCGATCCGGGCGAAGAACGTCCCCATGACCGACGCGATGATCGCGACGCCGCCGATCGCGAGCGGGTAGACGACGAGGTCGGTGGCGCCGAAGTTGAGCGCACCGAGGAACATGACTGCGACCGCCGTCACCGCGTACGTCTCGAAGAGGTCGGCCGCCATGCCCGCGCAGTCGCCGACGTTGTCGCCCACGTTGTCGGCGATGACAGCGGGATTGCGCGGGTCGTCCTCGGGGATCCCCGCCTCCACCTTCCCGACGAGGTCGGCGCCGACGTCGGCCGCCTTCGTGTAGATCCCGCCCCCCAGGCGCGCGAAGACGGAGATCAGCGAGCCGCCGAACGCGAGGCCGATCAGCTCCCGGGCCGCGCTCTCCGAGTCGCGGTCGAGCCAGCTCGTGAGGATGCCGTAGTAACCCGCGACGCCGAGGAGGCCGAGACCGACCACGAGAAGACCGGTGACCGAACCCGCCGAGAAGGCGACGGCGAGCGCTCGCCTGACGCCGTGCGTCGCAGCCTCGGCGGTTCGGACGTTCGCCCGGACGGCGACGTTCATCCCGATGAAGCCGGCCGCGGCCGAGAAGACGGCGCCGATCAGGAAGCCGAACGCGGTCCCCCAGCCGAGGTCGTTCCAGAGCCCGATACCGAGGAAGAGGACGAGCGCGACGCCCGCGATCGTCGTGTACTGCCGCCGCAGGTACGCCGAGGCGCCCTCCTGGACCGCGTGCGCGATCTCCTGCATCCGCGCCGAGCCGGCCGGAAGCGCGAGGAGCCGCACAGTTA
Organism: Actinomycetota bacterium; assembly: GCA_030861005.1. Classification (GTDB taxonomy): domain Bacteria; phylum Actinomycetota; class Thermoleophilia; order Gaiellales; family Gaiellaceae; genus JALZFU01. The sequence continues at coordinate 20,577 of JALZGN010000071.1, read as the reverse complement.
AGACGACCGCCCACCCGATGCCGAGGGCCGCGCAAAGAAGCGCGAAAAGGACGCTGTGATCCTGGAAGAAGTCGCTCACGCCTTCCTCTCTACCCGTTTCACGAAGTGGGCGCTCCCAGCCCCCGCGAGACCCCGGAAATCCTCATGGGGAGCCGGTTTCGCCGGCCCGGATTTCTATCACAAAGTCCGGGTCCCGCCTCCCGTTCCTCCTAGTCTGCGCCGAGAACTAGCCGGAAACGGTGGCAATCTGCGCTTCTCACCCTCGCCGGTCTCGTCGGGAATCGGTACGTCATGTTGCCCACCGTTGCCCACGCGAGCGGGTCGAAATCGATCGTCGGAACATCGTCGGGAGCAAGTGAACGTAGGTCGCAAGAGTAGGGCGCTTGCGGTATAGAACTATGCCTCTCGCCAGGCGCTTACAAGCCGCCGAGCGATCGTCGATAGTACGATCAGTGCGACGACCAGGCGAAAGCGACGGCGGGTGACAGACGGGCTACTATTGGGTACGTCAGCTGCGAACGAACGGGAAGGTGGAGCAGATGACGCATGAACGCTCTTTTCAGGCGCCGCCGCCGCCACCGCGTGAGACGCGGACGCCTCGCGGTTCGAAGTAGCCGCCTGCACTTCTTCGCCTGCGCTCGTCCTCTGGCGCGCGATCGAGAGCATTGCGCCGCCGATTTTCTCGAAGTACTGGAACGTGTCGGGTTGCTTCTCGATCTCACGGAGGCGAAGGACGGCCGGCTCCCATAAGGACCACGCCCTCATGATCCCGCCTCCCCACATCTTGTAGACGGTCTCGTTCGTGATCGCTCCCTCTGAGACAAGGACCCCCATCGACTCGACAAGGTTCGCCCAAACGGCGAGCTTGCTCCAGTCGCCTTCGTCCTGCGGCTTCTCATCGGCAGGCCCGAAGAGACGTTCGACCAGGGCATCGAGCGAGGCCGCGCTGTACTCGCCATGGAGACGAATCGATTGAACAACCGCCGGGTCGGACCACTGACGAGAGAGTTCCGTTATCAGTTCGCCGTGGCGCGTCCGGCGGGCGTCACGCAGGGCGCCGTAGGCAGCCACTGCTGTGAGTGCGACGACGATGAGCGTCAGTAAAGACGCGAGCGCAGAAATCCAAGCGGGCCAGTCAATCCCCTCGTCGACGATCCTCACCGGGATCGAGCGAGCAGCAAGCAGCGCGGCCGCCACGACGCGCGCATCGTACGCAGGCCCGAGCGGGGGTTAACGTCCGAGGCCATGTCGCCCAATCCGTTCCCTACCTGTGATTCCTGTTTTCGCCTGAGTAAACAGAAAACCTCGCCTAAGCGAGGCTTCCTAGTAGCTGCCGGGCGAGGGCGCCGAGCCTCGGCTGCCTATCACACAGTCCTACAGGCGAGCACCGCGAAGCGCGGTCGCACAGACGTCCTCAGGCTGCGGGCCGATCCTCGGGACGACGGCGAAGAGGAGCTCCCGGAGCTTCTCGTTGTTCTCGTTGAAGACGCGGACGACCTGCTCGTGCGAGACCGGCTTCGTCTCCTCCACCCCGACGTCGTGGTCCGTGACCATGGAGATGTTCGCGTAGCAGAGCTCGAGCTCTCGGGCCAGGTACCCCTCCGGGTACTGCGTCATGTTGATCGTGTCCCAGCCCATCTCGTGAAACCACCGCGACTCGGCGCGCGTCGAGAAGCGCGGCCCCTGGATGACGACGACGGTGCCGCCGTCGCGCACCGGGATGCCGAGCTCGCGGGCGGTCTCGACGAGTAGCCGGCGGAGGTCTGGGCAGTACGGGTCGGCAGCGGAGACGTGCGTCGTCTCCGGGCCTTCGTAGAACGTGTCCGCGCGCCCGCTCGTTCGGTCGACGAACTGGTCGGTGACGACGAACTCGCCGAGCCCGATGTCGGCCCTGAGCGAGCCGGACGCGTTCGGGCCGATGAGCCGCCGCGCGCCCAGCTCCTTCATCGCCCAAACGTTCGCGCGGTACGGGATCTGCGCCGGCGGCAGCTCGTGCTCGCGCCCGTGCCGTGGAAGGAAGGCGACCCGCTTGCCGCCGACCTCGCCGATCGTGACCGGGGCCGAAGGGCGCCCGTACGGCGTCTCGACCTCGACCTCGTCGACGTCCTCGAGGAACGAATAGAAGCCGGAACCGCCGAAGACCCCGATCTCGGCCTCGTCCGCCACGGCGGCGCACCCTACACGGGCGAGGGGCTCGCTCCGAGCTAGGTCTCGTCGGCGGGCCTCGGCTCCGCACCTTCCGAGGCCGCTTTCGCGTACGCGAGCTGAAGGTTCGCCACCGAAGAATTGAAGTCGCGCACGAGCTCCTCGGGGACGAACTTCGCGAGCACCGGGGTGAGGGCGCGCATGGTCTCGATCGCAAGCTGGGTCTGGGCAAGGTCGCGGTCGCCCCGCGTCTCGTCGGCGAGGCCGAGCCGGCGATAGCCGATGGACGACACGGTCATGAGCGTGTTGACGAGCACGTCCTCGACCTTGAGCTTGCGAAGCTCGTCCGCGAGCTCGCGGGCGATCCGCTCCTGCGCGTCGGGGCCGGAGGCGCCGGGCTCAGACACGGACCGGCTCCAAGACCTCGTCCGCGTAGATCTCCTCGAGCGTCGCCCCCGCCTGGAAGCGCGCGATCTGTCGTTGCGCCGCGTTCACGACGGGAACGCCGAGGTAGGGAGCGGCCCCCAGGTCCTCGGCTACGGGTAGCACCCACTCGACCAGCTCCTCGAGGGCCGCGCGAGCCGGGCGGACGCCCGCCCGCGGGTAGGCGCCGAGGTCGATCAGCTCCCCTGACATCCCGTAGCGAATCGCTCGCCAGAAGTTCTCCTCGAGAAGCGCGCGCGGAAACGTCGGGAGCGGCTCCCCCTCGTCGAGCGCGACCGCGATCCGAGCGGTCAGAGAGTAGAGGAGCGCCGCGAGGCCCTGGGCCTCGGCGAGCTGCGGCTGGCCGTCGCAGATCCGAATCTCGACCGTCGGAAAGGCGAGGTGTGGCCGCACGCTCCACCAGATCTGCGTGTGTTCCGAGACGGAGCCCGTCTCGTACAGGAAGCGGACGTAGCGCTCGTACTCGTCCCACCCCGGAAACGCGTCGGGGACGCCGCAGCGTGGGAACATCTTGGTGAAGATCTGCGTGCGCGCCGAGTGCAGGTACGTGAAGACGTTCTCGACGAACGGCGAGCTGGCCGAGACGGCGAGGAGCTCCGGAAGGTAGTTGCGAAGCGCGGTCGCGACCCGGACGGCCCGGTCGGCGCCGCGGATCGCCGTGTGGACGTGGAGGCCGAACGAGTTGTTCCGCCAGACGACGTAGCGAAGGATCTCGTCGTTTCGACGGTAGTGCGGCGTGTCGATGATCCGCTGCTCCTGCCAGGCGCTCCAGGGATGGGTGCCGGTCGCGGCAAGCGAGACGTCGAGCGAGTCGGCGAGCTTGAGGAGCTGGGCGCGACGCTCGGCCATCCTCGCGGCGGCGTCTGCGAACGTGTCGCAACGGCCCGTGCGGATCTCGACCTCGGACGCGATCAGCTCGCCGACGAGCATGCCGTCGAGCTCCGTCCCCTGCGCGGCCGCGAAGAGCTCCTCGAAGCGGTTCACGAGCTCGAGCGTGTGCGGGTCGAGGAGAGCGAACTCCTCCTCGACCGCGAGCGTGAGGTCGTCGGCCGTCTCGAACTGCTCCCGGGCGACGCGCAGCTGCTCGTCGGGGCTCAGGCGCTGCGCCTCTCCCATCGGCTGAAAGTATCAAGACGAAAGTATTAGGGCCGCGATCCGCTCCCAGCTCCAGCGGGTCTCGGCGGCGCGACGAGCGGCCGCGGAGAGGCGTCTCCACTCGTCGGGCGGGAGCGCGAGGATCGCGCGGAGCGTCCGGCCGAGATCGTCCGCGTCGCCCGAGGTGAAGGTGGCGAGCGCGCGGTGCTCCGGCGGGTACTCGGCCTCGAGGCCGGCCGCGACCTCGGCGAGCCCCGAGTGGCGCGCGACGAGCGGCGGGGAGCCGCAGGCGGCGGCCTCGGCCGCCACCATGCCAAACGCCTCCGGAAAGACGGAGGGCGTCACGCTCACGTCGGCGAGCGGCCACAGGTGCTTCAGATGACGGTGCTCGAGCGGCCCCGTGAAGAGAACGCGCTCGCCCGCGTCGCGCTCGAGGGCACGTCGGGCGGGACCGAAGCCGACGACGACGGCGCGCGCGTCGACGGCGCGAAGCGCCTCGAGCAGCACGTGCACGCCCTTTTCCGGCGAGAGCTTCCCCACGTAGACGACCGTCGGCTCCGCACGCGAGAGGAACGTCTCGAGACGGGCCGCGTTCCCTTCGTCGGGGAAGCGCTCTCGCGCGCCGCCCGGGTTCGGCGGGTCGCGCTCCGCCTCGGCCACGAGCCCGGCGAGCGCCTCCTCGCGCGGCTCAGGCCGAAGGTCGTCGACGTCGACGCCGGGCGGTACCACGCGGACGCGATCGAGGTAATCCCCGGGGCCGACGACGTCCGCGAGAACCTGTCGGACGTGCTCGGATCCCGCGTACACGGCGTCGGCATCGGCGAGGGTCGCCCGCGCCCAGCCGGCGAGCTCGGGTCTTCCCCGAATCGAGAACTCGAGCTCCGACCCGTGCGCCTTCACGGCGAACGCGGTTCCGACCGCCGCGCCGACGGGCGCGCCGAGGAGCACGTGGTTCACGAGGAGGAAGTCGGCGGGCAGCTCGGCTCGCACCGCCGCTGCGTTGCGCTCGACGAACGCCTCGCGCTCTTCGCGCGACAAGTCCTGGAGGTAGCGCGCCTCGAGATCCTCGTAGCGGTCGAGGACGAAGACGGGGAGCGCCCCTCCCCCGAGGTCGGGACGGACGACCGTCGCGCCGTCGAGGTCGTAGAGCTCCGGATGGGGCTCCTGGCAGAAGACGACGACCTCATGCCCGAGGCGGCTCCAGGCCTTCGCCAGGGAGCGCGTGTAGACGTTCGAGCCAGTGCCGCCGAGGAGGTACCCGTGCCAGAGGAGAACCCTCATCGCGAGCGGCGAGCGAGCGGCCCCTCGCCGCCGAGCCGGCGCCTACGCCAAGTAGAAGTAGAGGGCGTAGAGGAGCTCGACTGCCGGGCTCGTCGTGTGAACCGCTACGTCGTGGGGGACGTGGAGGAGCGCGTCCGTGTAGTTGAAGATGATCTTCACGCCCGCGCCTACGACGTCGTTGGCGATCTGCTGCGCGGCTTCCTGGGGGACGGCGAGCACGGCGACGATGATGTTCTTCTCGCGGATCACCGCGGCGAGGCTCTCGTATGCCGAGACCTCGAGCCCGTCGATGCGCTGCCCCACCTTGGCCGGATCCGTGTCGAATGCGACCGCGATGTTGAAGCCGTGGTCGGCGAAGACGCTCGAGTTTGCGATCGCTTGCCCGAGCCGGCCGGCGCCGAAGAGAGCGATGTTGTGCTGGCCCTGCGTCCGCAGGATCTTCCGGATCTCGCCCGTGAGCGCGTCGATGTTGTAGCCGACGCCGCGCTTGCCGAACTTGCCGAAGCCGGAGAGGTCGCGACGGATCTGCGTCGCGTTGATGTTCGTGTACTCGCTGATCTCCTGCGACGAGATCCGCTCCTTCCCCATCTTCCGCGCCTGGGTGAGGACGCGGAGGTACTGGCTGAGGCGCGCGGCGACGCCGACCGTGAGCCGGTCGCCGCTCGGGTCTACGGGGTGGGTCGAGAGCGCGGCGACGTGCGTGGACATAGCTGGAACAGAGGATACCGGCGGCCTTCCCCGGCCTGAGAAGGGAACCGTCGGAGGCTCGGCTTCGCTGAACCGACTCGGAGGCTACGCGCCGAGTCGATCGCGAAGCGCGTTCGGGTGGACGACGTAGATGAACGCCTCGGCTCCGTCGATCTCGACGACGGGAATCCGCTCCCGGTAGCGCCGCTCGAGCTCGACGTCGCCGGTGATGTCGACCTCCTCGAAGCGGAACGGAACGTCGGCGCGCGCCCGCTCGAGGACGCGCCGCGCCGCGTCGCACAGGTGGCAGTCGCGGGCCGAATAGAGGACGACCGAGGGCGTCACGAGTGGAGGATCGGTCCCGTGCGAAGGCGAGGCGCCGAAAACGAGCTACGGGTAGAGGCCCCGGGTGACAGTCGCCTCGGCGACGCGTCCGACGCCGATCGCGTACGCGGCCTCGCGCATCGAGATCGAGCGGGCCTCGTGCAGCTCCCAGGTCTCGCCGAAGGCGCGGGTGATGATGTCGTTCAGGCGCTCGTTCACCTCGTCCTCCTTCCAGAAGTACTCCTGGAGGCCCTGGACCCACTCGAAGTACGAGACGACGACCCCGCCCGCGTTCGCGACCACATCGGGGAGGACGACGACGCCGCGGTCGACGAGGATCTCGTCCGCCTCGAGCGTCGTCGGGCCGTTCGCGCCCTCGCAGACGATGCGCGCCTTGACGTCGTCCGCATTCTCAGCAGTCAGCACCTGCTCGAGCGCGCACGGCGCGAGGACGTCGCAGTCGAGGACGAGCAGCTCCTCGTTCGTCACCTCGTCCGCCCCCGGGAGGCCGGCGAGCGTCCCGTTGTCGCGCTTGTGCGCGCCCGCCGCCCGGACGTCGAGTCCCCCAGGGCTGTAGACGCCCCCGCTCGAGTCGGAGACCGCGACGATCGTGGCGCCTTGGCCCTGGAGGATCTCCGCCAGGTTGTAGCCGACGTTTCCGAAGCCCTGAACGGCCACGCGCGTTCCCTCGACGCTTCGGCCGAGACGCGAGAGCGCCTCGCGAATGCAGTCGGCGGCGCCGCGTCCGGTCGCTTCCTCGCGGCCGACCGAGCCGCCGACGTGCAGCGGCTTGCCCGTGACGACCCCGAGGACGGAGTAGCCCTTGTTCATGGAGTACGTGTCGAAGATCCAGGCCATCACCTGCGGGCTCGTTCCGACGTCCGGGGCTGGGATGTCGACCTCGGGCCCGATCTGGTTGATGATCTCGGTCGTGTAGCGGCGGGTGAGGCCCTCGAGCTCGCGGATCGAGAGCGTCTTCGCGTCGCAGACGACGCCTCCTTTCGCGCCCCCGAACGGGAGACCCATAAGGGCGCACTTCCACGTCATCCACATCGCTAGCGCCTTCGTCTCCTCGAGCGTGACGCCGGGGTGGTAGCGGATGCCGCCCTTCGATGGGCCGCGCGCGACGTTGTGCGTCACGCGGTAGCCCTCGAAGACGGCGATCGAGCCGTCGTCCATCCGGACGGGAATCGAGACCTCCACCGCCTTCTTGCACTCGAGGAGGATGTTCAGCATGTTCTCGCTCATGTCGCTTAGAGCCGCCACCCGCCGCAGCTGCTCGCGCGCCATCTCCCAGGGGCTTCCCTCGGCAGACGTCGCCGGTGTCTGGATTGCGGTCACTCGGTTCCCTCCTGTCCTTTGACGAGAAGATAGTTCCCTGATTTGCGGGGAGAAACCGCGTTCCCGCGGGACGTCTGGGCGAACGGCCGCCCTACGCGCCGCGTGCGATCGTGAACGGAACGTCGACGGTCGTCGCGCGGGCGCCCGAGTCACCGTCGACGGGCTGCGCGCGAAGCCGAAGCACGTAAGCGCCCGCCGGAAGCGCCTTGCCGCGCGGGCCGCGCCCGGTCACACCGAAGGCGTAGCGTCCAGGGAGAAGGTCGCGCAGCCGCGTCAGCATGCCGAGCCTCCGCCCGCTCCCCGTCCAGAGCTCCGCGACGAGGAACTGCACGGGCTCCACGGCACCGCTGCCGCCCGGCGCGACGGCGCCGGCCCGAAACGAGAGCACCGCGGGCGCAGTGTCGGACGGCGCGAACCTCGTCTGCGAGAGCACGACCGAGGTCAGGAGCGGCGCCGCGCGCTCGGAACGGAAGCTGACCGCCCACGGGACGCGGACGGGCCGCGACCCCTGCGGCGAGACCACGAACGCGCCTCCCGCCTCGCCTGCGAGCGGCGCCGTTCCGGACGCGAGGAGCAGGACCTCCGCCGACGCGCCGGGGCGCAGGGAGACGTGCGCCGGGCTCGCCGAGAAGGAGATTTCGGGAGCGCCCCAACGATCCCGCGTCAGCCCGAACCCGATCTCGAGCGGGCGCGTCGTCAGGCTTTGAATCGTGACCGTCTGCGTCACGTGCCAGCCGTCGCGGTCGGCGCGCCCGTACGCGAGCGTGGCCGGGTGGACCGCGATCTCGGCGGCCGCGGCCGCGACGGGGTCGACGACTCCCGCGCCCTGGACGGTGACGGGCTCGGGGGCGCCGTCGCGGACGAGTTGCCGCGCGCTTCCGACCAGGAGGCTTCGGAGATCCGCGACCGAGAGCCCCGGCCGGGCCTGCGCGAGGACGGCCGCCGCGCCCGCGGTGACGGCGGCGGCGACGCTCGAGCCGGTCGCGGTGGCGTAGCGCGGGGAACCGTCGGCGTTCATCCCGCCGTCCGCGGTGGCGATGCCGACGCCGGGGGCGACGACCTCGGGCTTCACCTGCCCGCCGAACCCGATCCCGCCGGACGAGAAGGCGGCCACGAGACCCCAGCGCGGGTTGAACGTGCGCCCGACGCCACTGAAGGAGACGGAGACGACCTCGCCCCGGAGGATCCCGGCGAGCGCCGCGCGGGCCGCGTCGAGCGAAATCCCGACGACCGGGATGGCGGACGTCTCGTCGAGATCGAGCGACCCCGGGGGAAGGGACGTGCCCGCGACGAGAACCGCCGCGGCGCCCGCGGTGACCGCGTTTCGCACGCGGGCTTCCAAGCCGCCGCCGTCCCCTGGCAAGACGACGGCGCGGCCGGCCACCGTGCTCAGCCCGTTGGTATCGAAGTAGTCGGCGAGGACGCTCCCGTCCGCAAGCGTCGTGCGCGCGCGGCCGGGCTCGGCGAGCGTCGGGCCGACCAGCGCGGTCGCGGGAAACTCGCCCGCGGGCGCGAGCGAGCCCAGGACCGGGACGCGGCTCGCGACCGCCTCGTCGCCACCGACCTGGATGGACGCCTGCGCGTCGAGGAGGTCACGGCGCGCGTCGAGCGCCCCGACCGTGAGCGCAGCCGCGGCGCCGCCCGGCGCCCCGACGGTTCCGAATCCGCTCCCGCCGCGACCGTCGTTTCCCGCCGGCGCAACGACGAGCGTCCCCAGGCGGCTCGCACCGGCGACCGCGCGCGCCTCGGGGCTGTCGGCGAACGAGGCGTACGGCTCCACGACGGCCGCGAGCGCGATCTCCGCCGCGTCCTCGACGGAGCCGTCGCCGTCGGGGTCGACAGCGCGCTCGAGGCCGGCCAGCAGGGCGTCCCCGCGACCGAGCAATGCGTACGAGCCGTCTTCGGCGCGCTCCCAGCCGAGGATCCTGATCGGGAGGACGCGCGCTCCGGGCGCCACGCCTTCCAGGCCGCTGGGACCGTCGTCGCCGACGAGGACGCCGGCCATCCGGGTGCCGTGCGACTCGACGATCCCTTGGTCGTCGGGTTTCGGCTCCGCAGCCGCCCGCCGGTCGCGGTCGACGATGTCGATCCCGGGCAGCACGCGCCCGTCCAGGAACGGGTGATGGATGTCCACACCGCTGTCGAGGAGCGCGACCTCGAGCCCCGCCCCGTCGAAACCGGGGAGGCCGAGATCCGGCCGCCGACCGGCTCCGGGGCGGAACTCGGGGCGCGTCAGCACTCGCGTCGTAACCGAGGCTGGATACACCGTCCGAACCGGGTAGACGCCCGCCACGGCCGGGTCTCGCGCGAGCGCCGCCTGCCCCTTCGCGTCGACGCGAGCCGAGAAGGCGTTCAGCGTTCGCGTGAACGAGCGCTCGCGCCGCACGGCGACGCCGCGGGACGCGAGCCGGGCGATCAGCAGCCGTTGCCCGGCGTCAGCCTCGCTCACCCAGCGCTTTTGCTCCTCGGCCGTCGCGTCGACCTCCGACGCCGCCATGCGGTCGGCGAGCGAGGGAGCGCGCAGGACGACCATCACGGGGAGGCCGCCGGACGTCGTCGGCCGCTCGCCGAACACCGCCGTCCAGGCGGAGGTGGCGACGTCGGCGGCGTCCTGGCCGACTCCCGGCACGGGGTCGACGGCCACGACGGCCGAGGCGACGATGGCGACGAGGCCTAGGTACCCCGCCCGCCGGAGCGGCGAGCTCGAGCTACGCGGCCGACGCAAACGCATCGAGCGCAAGATAGTCGGGAAACGCGATGGACCGTACGAACCTGGCCGCCGAGGCGATCATCGCGGCGTTGTCCGTGCAGAGCTCGAGCGGCGCGAGCGCGGCGTCCGCGAGGGAGGCTCGAAGCTCCGAGTTCGCAGCGACGCCGCCCACGACGGCGACCCGCTCTGCGCCGAGCGCCTCGGCGGCGGCTCGCGTCCGCTCGACGAGCGCGCGGACGATCGCTCGCTGGTAGCTCGCGGCGAGGTCGGCGCGACGCCGATCCAGGTCGTCACGGGGAAGGTCGCGGACCGCGTACACGAGAGCGGTCTTGACGCCGGAGAACGAGAAGTCGAAGCCCTGCACCCGCGCGACCGGAAACCGGAAGGCGTCGGGGTCGCCGTCGCGCGCCAGGCGGTCGATCGCCGCGCCGCCCGGGTAGCCGAGCCCGAGGAGCCGGGCACCCTTGTCGAACGCTTCCCCGGCGGCGTCGTCCAGCGTCGATCCGACGACGCGGTAGCCGGCTCGATCGCGGACCTCGAGAAGAAGCGTGTGCCCGCCAGTCGCGAGCAGGCAGAGGAAGGGCGGCTCCACGGTGCCCGGCTCGAGGAAGAGCGCGGCGACGTGCCCGTGCAGGTGGTCGACGGGGACGAGCGGGAGGCGCCGCGACCACGCGAGCGCCTTCGCGGCGGAGAGGCCGACGAGCAGGGCGCCGATGAGCCCCGGTCCGCGCGTCACCGCCACGGCGTCGAGGTCGTCGAAGCGCTTCCCAGCGGACGCGAACGCCTCCTGGACGACGGGCGCGAGGAGCTCGAGGTGCCGCCGCGAGGCGACCTCGGGGACGACCCCGCCGTAGCGGGCGTGGAGCTCCGCCTGCGAGGCGACGACGTTCGCGAGGACGCGACCGTCGCCCGTGACGAGCGCCGCCGCGGTCTCGTCGCACGACGTTTCCACTCCGAGGATCAGGCGGGAGTCACCTGGCGCGCGCAGAGACCGCCTTCCCGATCGGGTCCTTCCACATGATGAGGGCATCTTCGCGGTTGTCCGTGTAGTAGCCGCGGCGAACGCCTGTCGGCTGGAATCCGAGCCGCTCGTAGAGCGCGATCGCCGAGGCGTTCGAGACCCGCACCTCGAGCGTGTAGCCGCGTCGGGGGTCGCCCTCGGTGAGGCGGAAGAGCTCCTCGAGGAGGTGCGTCGCGATGCCGTGCCGGCGGTAGTCGAGAGCGACTGCGACGTTCATGACATGCCATGCGTCGACGTAGCGCGAACTGATGAGGTAGCCGACGAGCCGGCCGAGATCGTCGCCGTCGAACGCGCCGAGCGAGATCGACGACGGCTTCGCAAGCTCGCCCGCAAACATCGAGCGCGACCAAGGCGTGGGATACGATTCACGCTCGATCGCCTCGATCGGCCCGAGATCGTCGAGCGTCAGGCGGCGAAGCTCGACCATCACACGCGGAGCCTCCCTGCGACGCGACTGCGCTCGGCGTCGGGGACCCGGAGGTAGATCGGCTCGAGCGCGCTCGAAAAGCCGTACTTGTGCGCGAGCGCGACGTGGTGGCGCGCCCAGGGAACGTGGAGCGGACTCTCGTCCGGGGGAACGAGCCCGCCGTGCCGCTCTATCGCGGCCCGGTAGCGGACAGCGCCGTCGCCGACGTACGCCCTCCCCGGCTCGACGCCCAGGTCGTCGGGCAAGACGACGCGCGGCACGCCGTCCTCCTGGGTGAAGACCTCCCCCCTGCGCGCGTCGACGACCGGCACGGCGCCGTCCGCGCCACTAGCAAGAGCGGTGAGGGTCGAGATCCCGGTCGCCCGGACGGCGAGCGAGAGAGCGAGCATCCGGGCGGCGGCGAGGCCCACCCGAAGCCCCGTGTAGCTCCCGGGCCCGGTGCCGGCGACGACGGCCTCGACGGCGACAGGCTCGAGCCCCGCGTCGGCGAGGAGGACGCCCGCGTCGGCGAGAACGCGGATCGCGCACGAGGAGCGCTCGCCGAGGACCGCGCCGTCGCGAACGAGGGCCACGGTCGCGACGTCCGTGGCGGTATCGAGGCCGAGCGTCAGCACGGAGGGCGAGAAGGCGCGATTTGCAGGGGTTTCGCCGGCGCCTGGACCGTGATGAGTCTATGCTCGCCGGCGACTAGCCGCAAACGGACGGTCGCCGTTGCGCCCAAGAGGTACCGCTCGCCCGCCTCGGGCCACTCGACGAAGGTGATTGCGTCCTCGAAGTACGGCTCGACGTCGGCCCAGTCGGACTCCGTAAGCTCGTCGAACCGGTAGAGGTCGAGGTGCGAGACGGGAACGCGGCCGGCGTAGCGGTTCCCGATCGCGTAGGTGGGACTCGTCACGGGCGAAGTGACGCCGAGTGCCCGGCACGCGCCGCGCACGAACGTCGTCTTGCCCGTCCCGAGCTCGCCTGAGACGGTGACGAATTCGCCGGGCTCGAGGTGGCGTGCGAGCCTCGCGCCGATCCGCTCGGTCTCCTCGGGCGAGGACGACTCGAGCTCGATCATCCCGGAAGCCTAGAGGGGCGATGCGGAACCTCGTGCCGCCCGCGACCAGGAACGTCTTTCGAGACTAGAAGAGGCCGAGCTGCTCTTGGGCGTTTGCGACGCGCGCCGCTTCCGTCACGGGGAACGCGAGCACGGTCGCGGCCGACGGGGACGGGGTCTCGCGCGCGAGGAGGGCGGGAAGACGGCCGAAGTCGTGCTCGAGCGTGCGCAGCATGGCCGGCGTATAGAGCGCCGCGGCTGGGTGGTAGAGCGGGAAGAGCGTCACTCGGCGACCGCCGAGCGTCGTCTCCTGCGGCGTCCCGTGCACGCGGGTGATCCCGTGTGGCTTCCCGGAGAGCAGCTTCGTGGCGAAGTTCCCGAGCGTCGCCACGACGCGCGGCTCGATGAGCTCGATCTGACGGAAGAGGTAGCCTTCGCACGCCTCGATCTCGTCGGGTTGCGGATCCCGGTTTCCCGGAGGTCGGCACTTCAAGACGTTGCAGACGTACACCCGGCTGCGGTCGAGGCCGATCCCCGCGAGCAGGCGGTCGAGCAACTTCCCTGCCTGGCCGACGAACGGGTATCCCTGCTGGTCCTCGTGGAAGCCCGGTGCCTCACCGACGAACATGAGGTCGGCGTTCGGGTCGCCGACGCCGAAGACGACCTGCGTTCGCCCCTGCGCGAGCCGACAACGCGTACACGCGGATACCTCGGCCGCGAAGGCAGCGAGCTCGTTCGTCGCTGCTACAGGCTCAACCGCAGCCACAGCTCCCGCCGCAGCAGCCGCCAGCGGACGTTCCGCCGAAGCTCGGCTGCTCGGCGGTGCCGTGAGCCGCGAACACGGAGAGCTGCCTGCTCGTTCGCGCCGAGCCGCAGTCGGGGCAGCTCGGGTCCGCGTCGTCGAAGCGGAGGAGCTCCTCGAAGTGGCTCTCGCATTCCATGCACACGTACTCGTAGATCGGCATCGCGGGCGCAGTCTAGGCACGCATTCGGACACGACGCAACCAGTCGGCCGATGCAATTGGGGCTAAATCCGAGGGCCGGGACCGTCGATAGAGAGAGCGAGGGAAGTCGGGCGACGTCCTTGCGGTCGGCGCAGCTCACTCCTGGAGACGGGTCGACGAGTGAAGGGAGCCGGGCCCCCCCGTGCATCCGAGAACGAAGGATCTGCTTGCGGCAGCGAAGGAGGCCGCACGAGGGGCGCGCTGGCCGGTGACGGCGTTCGCGATCGCCGCGATCTGCTTCCTCGCACTAGCCGCGATCGGGCCGATCGTCCAGTCGCTCCCGCCCTTCCCGTCGCCGATCGCGAGCGACGCGCGGACGGCTCGGGTTGCCGTCGAGCCGTCGGCGGAGGACGGTGCGACTGCCGAGACGGAGACGCCGGGAACGGTGAGGCCGACCGCCGGCGGCCCGCTCGACGGGAACCGGATCGGGGAGCCACCTCGCTCCGGCCCTTCGAACGGCTCCGGCGCGGCCGGCTCGTCCGCCTCGGGTGACGGCGTCTTCCGCGTGCGCCCGCACCCCGCTCCGCGTCAGCCGGGATCGCCGCCGCCGCCGCCCCCGTCGGCCTCGGCCGCGAGCCCGCCGCCCCCGCCGATCCCTGCAGTGCAAGAGCCCGTACGCGGCGTCGAGCCCGAGTTCGTCGCGACGGGCACCGGCGACGACGGCGGAAAGAAGGTCAAGAAGGCGAAGAAGGCCAAGCTTCCCAAGCCACGCCGAGGGAACCGCGGCGACAAGGGGGAGAAGCACCCGCCCGTCCCCGCTGCCTCGGCGAGTCAGGGCTCGAGTGGAAAGGACAAGGGCGATTCGGGCGGCGGAAAGAAGGCGAAGGGCGAACGCGGCGGGCGCCGGAACGGAAACGGCCAGGACCAGGCCGGCGACGACGGCAAGAAGGACGCGGACGCCGGCGGCGGACCGAGCGACGGCCCGGCCGACCCGAGCAACCCCGGCAGCGGCCGAAACGGGGACTGAGCCAGCCCTCCCAGCAAGTAACAGACTGTTACTTGCCAGGGGCGCGGTAGACTTCGCTCTGCCCGGTATCCGCGAGGAACTGGAGCTCGTTGTCGCTTGTCTTCGATCAACCCTCGGCCCGCCCCGCCGGGGTTCGGCCGTGAGCTTCACGTCGGTTTGCGTCATCGGTCGCGGCCGCGTCGGCCGCGCGATCGCCGCGCGCGTCGCCGAAAGCGTCCAGACGCGCACCTCGGGCCGTGAGCTCGTCGCCGCGGATGCCGACCTCGTTCTCCTCTGCGTCCCCGATCGGGCGGTGGCCGAGGTGGCCGCGGCGGTGCCGACGGGCCCGTGGGTCGCGCACACGAGCGGCGCGACGACGCTCGACGCGCTCGCGCCGCACGCCCGGCGCTTCAGCCTCCACCCGCTCCAGTCCTTTACGCGTGCGCGCGGTCCCGAGCAGCTCGACGGCGCCTGGGCCGCCGTGAGCGGCGAGACGCGCGAGGCGGTGGCGACCGGGTTCGCGCTTGCACGCCTCCTGCGCGTGCGGCCGTTCGAACTCGCGGACGACGATCGTCCGCTCTACCACGCCGGCGCTACCGTCGCCGCGAGCTTCCTCGTGACCCTCCACGAGGCGGCGGGGGAGCTCTTCCAGGCGGCGGGCGCGCCGCCCGAGGCGCTCGAACCGCTGATTCGCCGGACGATCGACAACGGGTTCGCGCCGACGGGGCCACACGCACGCGGTGACTGGACGACGGTGGAGCGCCACCTCGCCGAGATCCGCGACCGACTCCCGCACCTCGAGCCGCTGTACCAGGCGCTGAGCGAAGCGACGGCCGCCCTCGCGCGGTGAGGATCGCGCGGACGATCGCGGACGTCCGAGCGGCGCTCGCCGCGCGTCCCCTCGGCGCATCGGTCGGGTTCGTGCCGACGATGGGAGCTCTTCACCTCGGCCACGCTTCCCTCCTCGCGGCGGCACGGAAAGAGAACAACGTTGCCGTCGCGAGCGTCTTCGTGAACCCCGCTCAGTTCGGCCCCGGCGAGGACTTCGAGCGATATCCCCGAGACGAGGAGGCGGACGTGCGCGCGCTCGCCGAGGCCGGCACCGACGTCGCCTTCTTCCCTGACGTGCAAGAGATGTACCCGCCGGGCTTCAAGACGTGGGTCGACGTCGCCGAGGTCTCGCGCGGCCTCGAGGGCGACGCGCGTCCGGGACATTTCCGCGGCGTCGCGACCGTCTGCCTCAAGCTCTTCCACATCGTCGAGCCCGACCGCGTCTACTTCGGCCAAAAGGACGCGCAGCAGGTGGAGGTGATCGGCCGGATGCTCGTCGACCTCGACCTCGACCTCGAGGTCGAGCTCCGTGTGCTCCCGACCGTGCGCGACGAGGACGGCGTCGCGATGAGCTCGCGGAACGCGAGGCTCTCCACCGAGGAGCGGGAGGCGGCGCGGGCCCTTCCCCGCGCCCTCTTCGCGGGCGCCGACGCCTATCGCTACGGCGGCCATCCCGTCCCGGTCGCGCGCACCGTCCTTCTCGGCGAGCGCCGGCTCGAGCCTGAGTACGTCGAGGTCGCCAGCTGGAACGGGAAGCTCGTGCTCGCCGCAGCCGTGCGCGCGGGCGCGACGCGGCTTATCGACAACGTCGTGCTCGAGGAGAGCCGGGCATGAGCAGCCGTCCCGAGAAGGTCACGCTCACCGAGCTCGTCGAGATGGAGCGCCGGGGCGAGCGAATCGTGATGGTGACCGCCTACGACTACCCGACGGCCCGCCTGGCCGACGAAGCCGGGATCGACGTCCTCCTCGTCGGGGACTCGGCCGCGATGACCGTGCTCGGACACGACTCCACCGTCCCGGCGACGATGGATGAGATGCTCATGCTCGCGGGCGCCGTCGTCCGCGGCGCGCGTCGCCCGCTCGTCGTCGGTGACATGCCGTTCGGCTCCTTCCAGGTGTCCGACGAGGACGCGGTCGGAAACGGCGTCCGTCTCGTCAAGGAGGCGGGCGTGGAGGCGGTCAAGCTCGAGGGGGCGGGGCCGATTGTCTCGCGCGTCCAGGCGCTCGTCGGCGCCGGAATTCCCGTGATGGGCCATCTCGGGCTCACGCCGCAGTCCGCGACGATGCTCGGCGGCTTCCGCGCGCAGGGGCGTACGGCCGAGAAGGCGCGCCGGCTCGTCGACGACGCGCTCGCGCTCGAGGCGGCCGGATGCTTCGCCGTCGTCCTCGAGGCCGTCCCGGCCGCCGTCGCCGAACGCGTGACCCAGGAGGTGCGCGTCCCGACGCTCGGGATCGGCTCGGGCGCCGGTTGTGACGGCCAGGTGCTCGTCCTCCACGACCTCCTCGGCCTCTACGAAGGGCGCGCTCCGCGGTTCGCGAAGCGCTACGCCGACGTGGGAACCGAGATCAGGAGCGCGCTCGAGCAGTTCGCCGCCGAGGTCCGGTCCGGCGTCTTCCCGGAGGCGACGCACACGTACGCGATCCCCGACGACGAGCTCGCGCGCTTCGAAGCCGACCTCGCCGCGCGACCCGGCTGACTCTCGGGCGGATCAGACCACGCTGAAGACGAGGCCGAGCATGACGAGCGCGAGGGCCGCGAGCACGAGGGCGCCGAGCGAGCGCACGAGCGGCCAGCGGTACACGATGCGAACGCCGTAGACGAGAAGGCCGGCGGCCCAGGCGAACGACGCGAGCTCCGCCGCTTCGAAGAGCCAGGGCATCGCGCCCCGCTCGTCGGCGCCGCCCTCGCGGAAGATATCGCCGCCGTATGCAGCGAGGCGAAGCGGCCACATGACGAGGAGAAGGAGCGCGAGCGGCGCCGCCGCGAACGCGAGCAGGTGGCGCGCGTGGCGGTAGGTGCCCTCGCCGCCCGCGGCGCGAAGACCGAGGTAGAGCGCCCCGCCACCGAGCCAGTAGGTGGCGAGGCCGTAGAGGCTTCCCGCGAGGAAGACCAGCACGGCGACGACGAGCGCGTCGCGCTCCCGGCTGTCGAGGAGGTCGCCCACGGTCGGGGTCGCGAGCACGCCCGCCATCCCCGCGAGGAGCGCGAGCGCGAGGACCGGCTCTTCACGTGCCTCGGCCGCCTCGCGCGACTCGTCTCGCAGGGCGGCGAAGACGGTCCGGGGGCTCTGGAAGACGGCGAGCGTCCGAAGCCACCACTCTCGCTCCGCGCTCGCCGGGCGCGAGGCCGGATGGGCGTCCACCCGATGCAGCCTACTGACGCATCACTGAGCGACGACGCCCCACGCCCGTTTGCGTCGATACCCCGTTGAGGGGATGCGCGCCGAGGAGGCGCCCGACGACAAGGTGAGCGGCGGATTCGATTGGCAAGGGAGTTATCGAGATGACGGGAACGACAAAGCTGCTTCTCACGCTGGGCGTCGTCGGCATCGCCGGCGCGACGGCGGGCCTCGGCGCGTATTCGGCCTTTACGGCCACGACGAACAACACGGGCAACACGATCACTGCCGGAACGGTCGTGATCAGCCAGCACGCCGGGGCGACGACCCTCTATGCCCCGTCGGCCGACCAGGGCCCGAGCTCGACTCCGATCGAGAAGTGCGTCCGCGTCACGTACGGAGGGTCGCTTCCGGCGAGCGTGAAGGTCTACCTCGCGAGCGGGGCGGTCACGAACGGTGACAAGTTCAACATCAAGGTTGAGCGCGGCTCCGGCCTCACGACCCTCGACAGCTCGATGTCGTGCGCCGGTTTCACGGCGTCCTCGACCGCGTTCAACACCGCGACGCTCTCGAGCTTCCAGTCGAACCACAACGCCTTCTCGAACGGCATCGACGGGAAGGCGGGCGGCGCCGCCTGGTCGAACGGCAACTCCGTCGACTACCGCTTCACGATCAACGTGGTCGACGACCCGACTCCGAACGCGCACACGAGCGCGTACACCGCGAGCGCCCACACGTTCACGTGGGAGGCGCAAAGCAACTAGCGGCTCTCGCCGGACGGACCCCGAGAGCGTGGCGCGCCCCGCTCTCGAGGGTTTCCGCAAGAGGTCGGACGACTGCATCTCGCTAGACGCGCGGAGGTCGACCCTCCTCGGGGGCATCGTCGCTCACGGACCTGCGCCGCGGGACGAGGTCCCCCTTCATTCTCGCCCGAGCCGCGTCGATAACGATCTCGATGCGGACCTGGATACATGAGGCGGTCTGGGGCGGGTGGCAGGCACCGTCCAACAGGGTCGTCCTCGATCTCGGCACTCGGGCGGCGCGAGCGATATGACGACGCCGCGAAAGGCTCTCCTGACGTTCCTCGTCGTCGGGATCGTGGGCGCCGGCTCCGGCTTCGGAAGCTACTCGGCGTTCACGGCAACCACGGGGAACAGCGGGAACACGATCACGGCCGGCTCCGTCTCGATCGAGGACAACGACAACGGGACGGCGCTCTTCACGACGCTCACGAACATGAAGCCGGGCGACAGCGAGACGAGCTGTATCAAAGTCAAGTACACGGGCTCGCTCGCCGCCACCGTGCGGCTCTACGCGTCGGTCTCGGGCTCGCTCAAGGACTACCTCGACCTCACCGTGACGCGCGGAACCGATTCCAACCCCTCCTACGACTCGTGCACGAACTTCAGCACCGCGGGTGAGGCCAACTACATCGGACAGGGCACCGGCGTCGTCTACAGCGGCACGCTCGCGGCCTTCCCGACGTCGTACGCGGCCGGGCTCGTCGACCCGACCGCCGGTTCGCCGGAGAGCTGGACGACGAACGAGCAGCACTCGTACAAGCTCACGCTCACGCTCCAGAACCAGAACGCCGCCCAGGGACTCACCGCGACCGCGGGGTTCACCTGGGAGGCGAGGGGCCAGTGAACACGCTCGCGAGCCCGTCCGAGATCGCGCTCGCCTACGAGCGGGCGGCGGCGACGCTCGTCAGCCGGAAGCGCCCCGGGCGGATCCGCCGGTTCGCGTCGGTCATCGCCGCGGCGGCGTGCGGCTTCGCCGCGACGATCGCTCTCGCAACGACCGTTTCGCCCCTCGCCGGCTTCCAGACGCTCACGGTCCTCTCGGACAGCATGCGCCCCACGCTCCGAGCGGGCGACGTCGTCGTCGACCGCAAGATCCACCCGCTGGAGGCGAGGATCGGCGATGTCGTCACGTTCAGGAGCCCCGAGAGCGGCGGCAGGCTGATCACGCACCGCGTCGTCCGGATGAAGACGTCGGGACGGACGGTGGAGTTCGAGACGAGGGGCGACGCGAACACGGGGTCGGAGACGTGGTCGCTCCCAGCGAGCGGGACGATCGGACGCGTCGAGTACCGGGTCCCGAAGCTGGGCTACGTGACGAACGTCGCCGGAAGCCGCTTCGGCCGCTTCGCGTTCCTCGTCGTCCCCGTCCTTCTTCTCGGGGCGCTCGAGCTCAAACGAATCTGGCGCCCGAGCGAGCGGAAGCACCCCCGGCGACCGCCGGCGAGATGAGCGCGCGGCTCGCCCTCCTGATCGGCGTCGCGACGCTCCTCGGGGTCGGCGGCGCGGCGACGTACGCCGCCTTCACGGCCTCGACGTCGAACCCGACGAGTTCGGTCGCCGCCAAGCGGATCTTTTCCGGCCAGCGGACGGTCAGCGCCTGGAAGCTCGAGGACGCGGCCGGCGGAACGGCGGCGGATGCGTCGCAGAGCCTCGCCTTCGTGGACGGAATCACCCAGCAGAGCAAGAACTGGACGAACGCGTGGGCGACCGCGCGCTACCTCGAGTTCGAGTTCAACTCGTCCCGCCCGCCGGGCCTCGCGGCGAGCAACGTCTCGTTTGTCTTCACCTTCGACGACCAGGACGCGAGCACCGCCAACCAGTGGTGCTACTACTTCGAGACGCGGAAGGTCTCCGACGGGAGCGTCATCCAGGCGCACGGATCGCCCGGGAGCCCGATCGCGTGCGAGGGGGCGGGAATTCCCGTGACCGCCACGACGCCGCTGCCCGAGATCACGACGACGGATCAGACGAACGACCTGAAGATTCGGCTCTACGGCATGCACTCCGGGGGCGCGAAGCCGGTGATCCTGGACCGGGCGACCGTCACCGCCTCCGGGTACGCCGGGTACACGCTCTACCCCAACCAGGTCCTCGACGCGGCCGATACGACTCTCGCGACGACGTACTGGGGTCCGGCGAC
>JALZGN010000007.1 GCA_030861005.1 Actinomycetota bacterium | reverse complement strand
ACGAGACGCAGCTCGGTTGGCTGAGCCCGGCGCGCCGCGAGGAGGTCGAACGGGCCGATGTTCGCATCGTCTTCGAGGCCGACTTCAACACTCGCGGGCTCTCGGGCGCCGACCCCGCGCGGCAGGCGACCGTCCAACGCGCCCGCAAGCACGTAAGCGACCGGGTTTTCGCGCGCGCGCACGCGGGCGAGCTCCGCTGGCTCGTCACGCTCTACCCCACGAACGCGGCCGCGCAGGACGCCGGCATGTCGCTCCCCGAGTACGAGGCGTTCGTCTACCGGGCCGGTCTCCTCGACCGCCCTGACCCCGTCGCGGCCTGGCGCGAGCTCGGCGAGCGCCTCCAGCGGCTAGCTCGCTGGCTCGAGACGAAGTCGCGGCTTCGCGTCGTCGCCGAAGGCACCGACTTCACGCTCGGCGTCGCGGGGCGGAGGTGGGTCCCGAGCCGCGGGAAGGAGAACCTCCCCGATGGAGAGGTCTTCACCGGGCCGGTGGAGACGAGCATCGAGGGTGACGTCCGGTTCACGTACCCGGCCGCCTTCCGCGGCCGCATCGTCGAGGGCATCGAGCTTCGGTTCGAGCGGGGCGAGGTCGTCTCGGCGCGCGCGACGCGCGGCCAGGCGTTCCTGGAGGAGATGATCGCGATCGACGACGGCGCGCGACGCGTCGGGGAGTTCTCGTTCGGGATGAACGAGGCGGTCAGCGAGTTCACGCTGAACACCCTCTTCGACGAGAAGATCGGCGGCACGATCCACCTCGCTCTCGGGAAGTCGTATCCGGAGACCGGCGGTACGAACGCGTCCGCTCTCCACTGGGACCTCGTCTGCGATCTGCGTGAGCGGAGCGAGGTGTACGCGGACGGGGAGCTCGTCTACCGCGACGGCCGCTTTCTCGTCGAAGCGCCCTGATCGCGCTCCTCGCAGACACGCACATGCCCCGCGGGTCGCGGCGGCTCCCGGACGCCTGCCTCGCGCTCCTCGAGGAGTCCTCGCTCGTCGTCCACGTCGGGGACTTCACCGCGCCGTCCGTCCTCGCCGACCTGGAGGGCATCTCGCCGGTCATCGCCGTCCACGGGAACATGGACGAGCCGACGCTTCGCGACTCGCTCCCGGAGCGCAGAGTCGTTTTCGCCGAGGGGCTCCGGATCGGGCTCGTTCACGACCCGGGCCCGGGGTCGGGCCGCCGCGATCGACTGCGAGCCTGGTTTCCCGACTGCGAGGTGGTGGTCTACGGGCACACGCACGCGCCCGAAGTGGCGTCGCACGGGGGCGCCTGGATCGTCAATCCGGGCAGCCCGACGGAGCGGCGCCGAGCGAGCGCGCACACGATGGCGGTCGTCCGCGAGGGCGTTCCGGCGCTCGTCACCCTGTCGTGACCGGCTCCGTCCGACGCGCGTCGTATGCTCGAACATATGTTCGTAAGACCACGCCTCGATCTGCTCGTCGTCACGTCCGCCGCCGCGCTTGCGCTCGTCGCGGTTCGCCCGACGACGGGCGCCGGCCACGAGACGCGGTACGTCGTTCGTCCCGGCGACACGCTCTGGGCGATCGCCGCGGGTCGGTACGCCGGCGACCCGCGGGAGGCGATTTCGCGGATCGAGAGGAGGAACCGCCTCGAGAGCGCGGCGCTCTCGCCGGGGCAGGTGCTCGCCCTCCCGCCGTAGCCCCGGCCGGACGGCGAGCGGCCGCCGGGGCTCGCGTGGCCGAGCCCCCTACACTCCGCGTGTGGATCTCGACATCGTGTTCCTCGGCACGTCCGGGTCGGTTCCGACCGCGCGGCGTGCACCGAGCTCGCTCCTGATCAGACGCGGCGGCGAGCGCTTCCTCGTCGACTGCGGCGAGGGGACGCAACGTCAGCTCCTGCGTTCCGGGATCGGCCTGGTCGACCTTCCCGAGGTCTTCCTGACCCACTACCACGCCGACCACTACCTCGGCCTTCCGGGGATGATGAAGACGTTCGCGCTCCGCGGCCGGGAGCTTCCGCTCACGGTGTACGGGCCCCCCGGCCTCGGCGAGCTCTTCGGCGCGCTGCAGCGGATCTTCGGGAGGCTCACGTACCGCTACGAGCTCGTGGAGCTCCTGCCCGGCGACGTCGTCGACCGCGG
>JALZGN010000287.1 GCA_030861005.1 Actinomycetota bacterium | reverse complement strand
CTCACCGGCATCGCGCTTCGCCGCCGTTTGGGTTCGAGCGGTGCCTGATCTCGACATCCCGTCTGGCTGGAGGCGGGCGCCGGCGTGTCCGCGCCCGCCTCTCCTCTCGCACCGCTTACGGAATGTTCGGGCAGTCCGCGGGCTGCGGCTGATCGATCCGGATGCCCGTGTTCGGCGTTCCGGACGGGAGCAGGTAGAAGGCCCACACGTCCAGCGGGCCCGTGCCCTCGTTTCGGAAGGTGTGGACGTCCGCCGAGCGCTGGAAGAAGCCCGAGTTGGGCCCGTAGGTGGCCGCGGGGCATCCGGCGCGGGCGTGGTAGAGCGTCCCCGCGCCCTTTTCGACCGCGACGAAGGTCGGGCCCGGGTGGGTGTGCCAGCCGGTCGTCCCGCCGGGCGCGATCCGCACCTGCTGGAAGGCGGTGTCGCAGGGAGCGGCGGCGCGGCAGCGCATCAACGGCCGGACGGTCCGCACCCTCACCCGCACCCGCTTTATCACGATCGTTCCGGCGACCCGAATCCGCACCCGCTTCCTGACGACCTTCGTCGCCGGAACTCCGATGATGAGCTTCTGCGCTACCACTCCCCGAGCGACGATCTGAGCCGTCAGTCCCTGCGCCGGGGTCGCCGAGGCCCGGGCGGCGCCGAAGACGACGGTCGCGGCGAGCACGCCGACGACGAGCAACCGAATGGTCACGAGCCTTCGGCGGTTGGGAGCGGTCGCCCTGGTTGACGTCCAAAGTGTTTTCATTCCTCCTCCTTCACGCCCAGGCGGGCGTCAGATCGCGGATCTTCAGTCGGCAGCACGACCGAGCTCGTCAGCTTGCCTCGTGTCGCGCGCCGCCTTGGTTGTGATCGCGGGTCCTCATGCGCCGTGGGACAGCGAGTGGGCGAGGGCTGCGGCCGTTGCGATGAGGGCAGCGAGGGCGAATGCGGCAGCCACGAGGACCTCAGGCGCAGGTTGCCTCCATTGATCCGTTCGCGGCGCCCCGCCCGGCCGCAGCCCTGCGTCACGGGCACGCGTCAGTCGGCGCATGGGCGCAGGGGCCTACGCCCGACGGCCCGTGTGCCGGGAGGGGCCTGGGTTTCGCGAGCGCGAAGGCCGCGAGTACGGAGCCGAGACTCGTCTGCCTTTCACGGTTCCTCCTTTCGACGTTCCGAGGAGCATGCAAAGCACCGGTTGCAGTTCGGTTGCAGGTCGGTCAAAGTTGCTTGCAATCACGCGGCGATCGAGCGCCTCCACCCGCGGCGGGGGTGAAGCGAGCGAACATGGAGTTCCGGATCCTCGGTCCTCTGGAGGTCACCGACGACGGTCGGCGGATCGAGTTCGGTGGCCGCAAACCGCGGGCCCTTCTGGCGATCCTCCTCGTGCGCGCGAACGAGGTCGTCTCGGCCGACAAGCTGATCGACGAGCTCTGGGGGGATGCGCCTCCGCCGACGGCGGCGAAGACCCTCCAGGCGCACGTCTCGCGGCTGCGCAAGTCGATCACGACCGACGGTCGTTCGAGGGAAGAAGAAGCGCCGCTCGAAACGCGCGGACACGGCTACGTCCTCAGGATCGAACCGGGGCAGCTGGACGCGGAACGGTTCCAGCGACTCCTCGAGGAGGGCCGCCGCGCCCTCGCCCGCCGAGACGCCGAATCTGCCGCTCGGAAGATCAACGAGGCACTTGCGCTTTGGCGTGGCCCCGCCCTGGCCGACTTCGCCTACGAATCGTTCGCCCAGGCAGAGATCGCGCGGCTCGAGGAGCTCCGCTTGTGCGCGCTCGAGGAGCGAATCGAGGCCAACCTCGCGCTCGGCCGCCATGCCGCGCTCGTCGGCGAGCTCGAGGCACTCGTCGCCCGGCACCCGCTTCGCGAGCGCCTCCGTGGCCAGCTCATGCTCGCGCTCTACCGCTCCGACCGCCAGGCCGAAGCCCTGGAGGTCTACCGGCGGGGTCGGCAGGTGCTCGCCGAGGAGCTCGGGCTCGCACCGAGTCAAAGCCTGCAGCGGCTCGAGCGCCGGATCCTCGAACACGATCCCGCGCTCGCGGCGCCGGCTCGGGCGGAGGCGCCGGTTCCGGCGCGACTCGGGCGTCGGCCGCGTCGAGTCTTCCTTGCCGGAGCACTCGTCCTTGCCGCCGCCGTCGGGTCGGCGATCTTCCAGCTGGCGCGCTCGGGCACCGACGCCGCACCTCGGGAAAGTAACCTCGCAGCGACCGGCGGCGGGGTGGCAGTGCTCGATCCAGGCACCGGGAAGGTTCTCGACACGATTCCGCTCGGCACGGCTCCGTCCACGGTCGCCGTCGGCGAGGGCAGCACGTGGGTTCTCGATGCCGACGACAGGACCGTCGCGCGGATCGATCCGGAAGCGCGCGTAGTGCTGCGGACTTTCAGCGTCGCAACGAGGCCGACCGACCTGGTCACCGGGGCGGGAGCGACCTGGATCGGAAACGGCTTTTGGCAATCGGGATTCGCTGGAATGAACTTCCCGGCGAGCGTTTCCCGCGTCGACCCCGAGTCGGGCGTCGTCGATGCGACGATCGCGCTCCCGCGAGGCGGGCAACCGTACTTCCAGGGGGGAGGATTCACCCAGCAGCTGATGGCCGTCTCCGACGAGGCCGTCTGGGCGGTTAACCCCGACCGGACCGTCTCTCGGATCGACCCGAGAACGAACCGTCTCGTCGCCAAGGTGGCGGACGTCCGCGCGTCGGGCATCGTCGCGGGAGATGAGGGGGTTTGGGTCATCGACGACAGGGGTGTCGCCGAGATCGATCCGCGGACCAACGCGGTCTCGAGGAGAATCGAGGTCGCGACCGAGAGCCTGACTGCGCTCGCTCTCGGCTCCGGCAGCGTCTGGGCTGCCGATCCCTTCGGTGGAAGCGTCTGGCGAATCGGGCTCGAGCCGGAGCCGATCCTTCGGACGATCCCGCTCGACTTCGGCGTCGGGTGGGTCGCGTTCGGAAAGGGTGCCGCCTGGGCGACGAACGAGATCGCTGACAAGGTCTATCGCATCGATTCGCGCACGAACCGAGCGCGGGTCGTCGCCCGGATCGCCGCGCCCAGCGGAGTCGCCGTGGGCGAGGACGCAGCCTGGATCGCGACGGCCGGTCCGCCGACGCCCGACGGGGTCCTGCCCGCCTCGACGTGCAGCAAGCTCTACTACGGCCGCCCGGGGAGGCCGGAGCTCGTGCTCGTCTCCGACCTTCCCCTCCAGGGCCCGCGTGCCCTCACCCTGCCGATGGTCGAGGCGATTCGGTTCGTGCTCGATCGACGTGGCTTCCAGGCGGGGCCGTACACGGTCGGCTACCAATCGTGCGACGACTCGACCGCCCAGGCGGGCGGGTTCGACGTCTACCGATGCTTCTCGAACGCGAAGGCGTACGCTCGCACGCAGGACGTCGTCGCCGTCATCGGCCCGTTCGACTCGCCCTGCGCGTTCTTCCAGATCCCAGTCGCAAACCAGGCGCCGGGTGGCCCGTTGGCGATGCTCAGCCCCTCGAACACGTTCGCCGGGCTCACGCGCGCGTATCGCGGCCTGGCCCCCGGCGCGCTCGACGAGCTGTATCCCTCGGGCGAACGGAACTACGTCCGGCTCGCGGCCGGCGATCACCTTGCCGCGGTGGCCCTCGTCGAGGCTTCGAAGGAGCTCGGCCTGGAACGCGTCTTCACCGCTTGGGACCGCGAGGACCGGTACATGGCGGGGTTCGCGGGAGACATGCGGGCGGCCGCACGGAGGAGCCGACTCGACGTCGTCGGGGCCGCTCCTTGGAACCCCCACGCGCGCGCGTTCGCGAGCTTCGCGAGGAGGGTCGCTTCCGCGCGACCACAAGCTGTCTTGATCGCCGGCGCCGCGCCGCCGCGCGTCGGCGCGTTCATCCGCGACCTGCGCGCCCGCGTCGGGCGTGGTGTCGCGCTCATCGCGAGCGACGGATTCGCCGATTTCAGGAGCGTGATCGCGGCCGCCGGGCGGGCGGCATCAGGCATGTACGTCGCGAACTACGGCCTACCGAACAGCCAGCTTCCTCCCGCCGGAAGGAGGTTCCTACGTGCGTTCGAAGCCGCCGAAGGCGCGCCGAGTCCGGACTTCTCCGCCTCGTACGCCGCCCAGGGGGCGGAGATCCTGCTCGACGCGATCGCGCGCTCCGACGGCACGCGCTCGTCGGTGACGCGAGAGCTGTTTCATACAGACCTCGAGGGCCGGATTCTCGGCGACGTCCGCTTCGACGAGAGCGGCGACCTCGTGGAAGCGCCCGTGACGATCTTCCGGATCGCCGGGAAGCGGGTGGTCGTCGACCGGGTGATCCGGGCTTCGCTCGCGACCCGCCCGTAGCGCGATGCGACCGAGGCTCGTCTTGATCTTGAGCGAGAACTGGACCCTCACGCCGCCGCGCGACCTGGGCGCGCTCGTCCGCTTCGCGCTCGAGGCCGAAGAAGCGGGGTTCGACGGCGTCATGCTCAGCGAGCACGTCGTCCTCGGGCCCGGCGCCGACGCCGAGGGCGTCCCGATGAATCCCCGCGACTACGCGCTGCCCGCGAACCAGAACCCGGCGACGCCGTGGCCGAACTCGCTCGTTCTGCTGGCCGCGATCGCCGCCGCGACGACCAGGCTTCGCCTCGTCGCGAGCGCGATCATCGCCCCGCTCCGCCACCCGCTTCTCCTTGCGAAGGAACTTGCGACGCTCGACCTCCTCGCCGCCGGCCGCCTCGTCGTGCAGCCGACCGCGAGCTGGCATAGCCCCGAATACGAGGCGCTCGGTGTCTCGTTCGGCGAGCGAGGTGCGCGCCTGGACGACCACCTTGCCGCATGGGAGGTCCTCTGGCGAGACACACCAGCCTCCTTCGAGGGGCGTCACTATCGATTCTCGGACGTGTACCTCGAGCCGAAGCCGTACCGTCCCGAGGGGCCGACCGTCTGGCTGGGCGGAAGCTCGTTGCACGACCGCCTTCTGCGCCGGATCGTCCGCTACGGCCAGGGCTTCAACCCGCTCGGCGCGCCGCGACCAGAAGAGCTCGAGCGGCTCCGGACGGCGCTGGTCGAGGCGGGACGCGACCCAATCGAGCTCGAGATGGTCGGCGGCACGCGCGGTCGTTTCGTCGACGCGACCGGGGTCGCCGACCTCGACGAGGCGCTCGCCGCGATACCGCCACAGCTCGAGCGAGGGTTCACGACGATCTGTATCAAGCCGTCGCAGTTCACGGACGACCCGAACGACGTCGGCCCGCTCTGCCGCGAGATCGTCACCCGGGTCGACGCACTTGTCGGCTGATCGCCGGGGGCGTGGTTCCTGGGAAAGCGCGGCGAGAGCGCCCGGTCAGGGCCCCTCGTCGTGCGGCGGCCCTGCGAAGGGGAGCGTCCCCACGTCGACGGCGCTGAGCCCGCCGTCGACAGCGATGACGGCGCCCGTCACGTACGAGGCGGCCTCCGATGCCAAGAAGAGGCACACGGCCGCGACTTCTTCGGGGTCAGCTGGGCGGCGGAGCGGCACGTTCTCGGTCGCGAGCGCGTAGGCGTCCTCGCGGTCGAGCGCATGGCGGGCGGCGAGGTCGTCCATCTCTCGGTCCGCCATCGGCGTTCGCACCCAGCCGGGACAGATCGCGTTCACCCGGACGCCGCGCGAGCCGTAGTCGACCGCGAGTGCCCGAGTAAGCCCAAGGAGGCCGGTCTTGGCGGTTACGTAAGGGGCCATCTCCGGGCCCGCTGCGAGCGCCGCGACCGACGACACGATGACGACCGAGCCGCGCGCCTCGATGAGCGGTCCGAGGCTCTCGCGGACCGAGACGAAGGAGCTCGTGAGGTTCGCCTGCATACCTGCGGCCCACGACGCGTCGTCCACGTCGAAGGCGGCGCCGCCTCCCTCGCCGCCCGCGTTCGCGACGAGCACGTCGATGCCGCCGAAGCGCTCGACGGCCGTGTCGACCGCTCGGCGCACGTCGAAGGGACTCGAGGCGTCACCCGGAACCGCAAGCGCCCCGATCTCGGCGGCGACCGCTTCCAGCGGCTCCCGGCGGCGTCCGAGCACGAGCACGCGCGCGCCCGCGTCGCGAACGCGGCGGGCGGTCGCGGCGCCGATCCCGGAGCCGCCCCCCGTCACGAGCGCGACCTTTCCGTCGAGCCGCATGAGTAGAGCCGCAGACGCCTACGGGCAGGAGGGCGGATGCTTCGCCGTCGCCATACGGCGGCCTAGACTAGCGCCGTGACGACTGGGCGGCCGCGGATTCCTCGCCGTCGCCCTCCGACGGCGCGCAACCGACGCCGCTAGAGCTGATGGCGCACGACAAGATCGCGGAGCTCGCCGACGCGGACATCAAGCGGGTCCGCGTCCACTACTCCGATCTCCTCGGGACGACGCGGGCGAAGGTCGTGCCCCTCGAGCTACTCGAAGAGCTCGTCGCCGACGGTCTCCGCTTCTGCGTCTCCGTCTTCTCGATCGACCACACCGGCGTCATGCCGGACGGCACCGGGCTCCGGGAGGAGGTGACCTTCCGCGACATGGAGGTCATCCCGGATCTCTCGACCCTCCGGGTCGTTCCGTGGGAGCGCGAGACGGCGATCTGCCTCGGCGACTGCTACTTCGGCGGATCTCCGCTCCCCGCCGCGCCGCGGGGAATTCTCAGACGGGCGATCGCGGAGGCCGAGGACCGCGGCCTGCACGTGAAGTGTGGCCACGAGCTCGAGTTCTTCCTCCTTCGCCGCACACCCGAGGGACGCTTCCAGCCGTACGCCGACGTCCCCGGACTCGTCTATCGGCTCGATCCGCGGGTCGACCCCGAGGGCGTCGTGCGGGCGATGGAGGACGGTGTGCGCGGCCTCGGCGTGAACGTCGTCTGCGCGAACCAGGAGTACGACCCGTCCCAGTGGGAGATCAACTGCAAGTACGACCTTGCGCTCAAGGCGGCCGACGACGCCCACCTGCTCAAGCTGGCGGTCAAGGAGATCGCGTCCATGCACGGCCTCACCGCGACGTTCATGGGGCGCTGCATCGAGGGTGGAGGGACGTCCGGGTACCACCTCCACGTCTCGCTCTGGGACGACGACGGCCGAAACCTCATGGACGACCGGTCGGACCCACACGGCATGTCGGCGCTCGCTCGCGCGTTCGTCGGTGGTCAGCTCGCCCATGGTCGCGGGATGACTGCGGTGATGGCGCCGACCGTGAACGCGTACAAGCGCTTCCGCGCGAGGGAGCTCGCGCCATACTGGATCGACTGGGGGCTGGACAACCGCTCGACCTATGTCCGAATCCCGCCCGAGCGGGGCCGGTCGGCGCGCGTCGAGTGCCGCGGCGCCGACGGGAGCGCAAACCCCTACCTCGCTGCCGCGGTCGCGATCTTCGCGGGTCTCGACGGGATCGAACGTGAGCTCGACCCCGGCCCGCCGACGACTCGCGCGTACGACGCTTCAGGGGAGCGGGAGACGATCCCGTTCTCGCTCGAGGAGGCGCTCGACGCGCTGGAGGCGAACGCATTTGTTTGCCGCAAGCTCGGTGACCAGTTCCTCCAGGCTTTCACGACGATCAAGCGGAACGAGGTGCGCCGGTTCTCACTCGCCGTCACGGACTGGGAGCTTCGCGAGTACGCCGATGCGCTCTGACGTCTCGCCCGTCGCACGCCGTCCCGCCCGGGCCGAGGTCGTCGGGAGTCTCCTGCGCCCGCCGGAGCTCCGTGCAGCAACGGCGACACGTTCCGATCCCGTTCACCTCGGGGCCGCCGCAGACATCGCGATCGAACGAGCGGTGCGCCGCCAGATCGAGCTCGGCCTCGACGTCGTCTCCGACGGGGAGTTCCGCCGCTGGATGTTCTTGAACTCGTTCTACGATGCGGTCGACGGGGTCGCAACCGACCGCGCCGCGGTGGAGTTTTGGAACGAGCGCGACGAGCCGGTCGTCCTGACGGTGCCGTCCGTTGAGAGGCGGCTTCGGAAGGTCGACAGCCCGGCCGCCCGCGAGGCGGCGTTCATGGCGAAGCTCGTCGACTACCCGTTCAAGGTCACGTTTCCGGCGGCGTCGCTCTTCGCCCACCCGTTCGGCGTCTCAGCGGATGCGTACTCGACGCTCGACGAGTTCGTCGAGCACGCGATCTCGATCGAGCGTGAGCTGATCGCCGACGCGATCGCCGCCGGGTGCCACTACGTCCAGCTCGATTTTCCGCTCTATCCGTACCTCGTCGACCCCGACTGGATCGCGCACTTCCAGGAGGCTGGTCATCCAGTCGACGAGCTCCTCGAGCGCGCGATCGCGGCCGATCGAGCCGTGCTCGCCGGGATCCCGGAGGGTGTCACGACGGGACTCCACGTCTGCCGCGGGAACTACCGCTCGCGCTGGCTCTGCGCGGGGTCGCTCGAGCCCGTCGCCGACCGCATGTTCGGCGAGCTGCCCTATGACGTCTTCCTCGTCGAGTGGGACGACGTCGGGCGGGACGGCGGCTACGCGCCGATCCGGCTCGTGCCAGCGGGTCGAATCGTCGCGATGGGCCTCGTGAGCTCGAAGCGGCTCGAGCTCGAATCGGAGGACGAGGTCGTCCGCCGGCTCGAGGAGGCCGGGCGCTATCTCCCGCTCGACCAGCTCGCCGTCTCGACTCAGTGCGGCTTCGCTTCCGTGATCGAGGGAAACGAGATCGACGACGAGACGCAGTGGCGCAAGCTCGACCTCGTCGCGCGGGTGGCCGAGCGGGTTTGGGGCCGCTGAACGAGCCGCTGGAGTCAGTGCTCGAGCGGGTAGTGCGAGGACGCGTCACGTGCGAAGACAGAGACCGAGCCGACGAGCGTCGCTAGAGACGCCCGGCTGCGATGATGCGTTCGAGGAACTGACTCGTTCGCGGGTGGCGCGGCGTCTCGAAGATCTCGACCGGCGGTGCGTCCTCGAGGATCACCCCCGCGTCGAGGAAGCAGACGCGGTCGGCGATGTCCCGCGCGAAACTCATCTCGTGCGTGGCGATGAGCATCGTCATGCCTGCCTCGGCGAGCTCGCGGATCACCCCGAGCACCTCGGCGACGAGCTCGGGGTCGAGCGCGCTCGTCACCTCGTCGAGAAGCAAGAGCTCGGGGCGCATCGCGAGCGCCCGGACGATCGCGACGCGCTGCTGCTGGCCGCCGGAGAGCCGGTCGGGATAGTCGTCGCGCTTGTCGGCGAGCCCGAAGCGTGTGAGGAGGTCGATGCCCTCGCGCTCCGCCTCCGCCCGCGGCATCCCGAGAACCTTCGTGAGCGCGAGCGTGACGTTTCGGAGCACGCTTATGTGCGGAAAGAGGTTGAAAGCCTGGAAGACGATGCCGACGCGGCGACGGACGCGGTCGACGTCGACCCCGGGCGCCGTGATCTCGTCGCCCAGGAGCTCGATCCGCCCGGCGTCGATCGGCTCGAGCAGGTTGACGCAGCGAAGGAGAGTCGATTTCCCCGACCCGGAGGCGCCGATGAGGCAGACGATCTCGTGGCGGTCGAGCGCGAGGTCGACGCCCTTCAGGACCTCGAGGCCGCCGAACGACTTGCGCAGGCCGTCGATCCGGAGCGCGGTGCCCTCGCTCATCCGCGCAGCCCGAGCGCCAGCTGGCGGCGGCGGTCCCGGATGACGAGCCAGTCGGTGAGGCGCGCCAGCGGAATGGTGAGGAGGATGAAGAGGATCGCCGTCACGACGTACGGCGTGTAGTTGAAGTTGCTCGCCACCTCGATCTGGGACTGCCGGAAGGCCTCGACGGGGCCGAGGAGGGCGACGAGCGCCGTGTCCTTCTGGAGCCCGATGAAGTCGTTCAGGAGCGGCGGGACGACGCGGCGGACCGCCTGGGGAAGGATCACGTAGCGGAGCGCCTGGGTCCGTGAGAGCCCGAGCGAGCGCGCGGCCGCCTCCTGGCTCGGATGCACCGATTCGATGCCCGCGCGGTAGACCTCGGAGACGTACGCGGAGTAGACGAGCACGAGCGCGACCACACCCCAGAAGAGTGGGTCGCGCGGGATGCCGGAGATCGCGAGCGCGGGCGCGCCGAAGCCGAGGAGGTAGATGACGAGGATCGTGGGCACGCCGCGGAACAAGTCGGCGTAGGCGACCGCGAGCGCCCGCAGCGGGAAGAAGACGGGACCCGGGAGGCTTCGCACAACCGCGATCAGAAGGGCGAAGACGAGAATGATCGCCTCGGCGATCAGAAAGATCCGGACGTTCAGGAGAAACGCCTCGGGGATGACGTCGAGCGACTCCCGGAAGAAGGTGGCGTTGAAGAACTGGCGCCGCACCTCCGGCCACCCGGGCGCGTTTGAGACGACGAGCACGACGACGACGGCGAACGCGACGCTGCTCGCCAGCGCGATCGCAGTGCTGCGGCCCCCGGATCGGCCGGAGGTCGTCACGGATCGCTTAGTCGAGAACGGGCGCGTCCGCCCTCTCGGTGATCCACTCGTCCTCGATCCGCTCGAGCGTCCCGTCCTCGCGGAGCGTGGAGAGCGCGTCGTCGACGCAGTCGCGAAGCGGGTTGCCCTCCTCGAAGACGAGCCCGAAGTACTCCTGCGATTCGGCGGCGACTTGACCGACGAGCTTGCCGTTCGGCACCTGCACAGCGGTGATGAAGAACGAGGTCGGGAGGTCGACGACGATTCCATCGACCTGCTTGTTCTTGAGGGCAGAAACGGCGTCGTTCAGGGTGTTGAAGACGGCGGGGTCCTCGCCGGGATGGATCGTGTTCTGGATGACGCCGAGGCTCGTCGTCCCGACGGGCGCGCCGAGCTTCGCGCCCTCGAGTTCGGCGAGCGACGTCGCGTTCGCGAACTGCGACGACTTGAGCGTGACGACGGCCTGCTGGACGTCGTAGTAGGAGTCGCTGAAGTCGACGGCCTGGTCGCGCTCCTTCGCGTACGAGACCTGGTTGATGTCGAAATCGAAGTCCTTCGGTCCCGGCTTGAAGGCGTTGTCGAACGGGACGACGACCCATCTCACCTGGTCGTCGGAGAACCCGAGCTCCTCCGCAACCGCGTAGGCGACCGCCGCCTCGTACCCGCGCTTCGTCGGCCTCGTCGTTGGATCCCAGGGACCCCCCTTCTCGTCCTCGAACCAGGGCGGAAAAGCGGGGTTGTCGGTTGCGATCGTCAGCTCCCCGGGCGTGACGAGCTCGAGCTCGCCCTTCGCGCATCGATTCGCCTCGGTCGCCGCGGTCGTCTCCTGCGCGGCTTCCTCGCCGTTGCCGCCGCACCCCGCGGTAACCGACGCGAGGGCGAGAACGACTCCGGCGAGCGCGAAGAGCCTATGCATGCGCAACGTCTCCTTGAAACCGGGGGGGCGGCGCCGAATCTACCACCGCCGATCTCGTGACCCTTCGGGATCGCGAACGGGTCGGCTTCGCCGCGCGGCGGGTTCCCAGCCTGCGGACCCGCTTCTGCGCGAGAGCGGCTCCGGGAACGACGTCCTTGTCGGCGACGTGGCTCCGAACATCATGAGTGGAGGCCCGGACGAAGACAGAATCCGGGGAGCGGGCGGAAGCGACCGGCTGGATGGAGATGCCGACGACTGGCGGGCACCTGCGCTACTTCGACGACTCCTCGCGAAGCGCGGTGCATCGGTCTGCGAAGGAGGCGGCTGAGATGGCGAACCTGATCTACTCGGCGATCGCGTCGGTCGACGGCTACGTGCGGAGGAGAACGGCAAGTTCGACTGGGCCGAGTCGGACGAGGAGGTACACGCCTTCATCAACGACCTCGAGCGGCCGATCGGCACCTACCTCTACGGTCGCCGCCTGTACGAGGTGATGGTTTTCTGGGAGACTGCGCCGGCCATCGTCGGCCAGCCGCCCTTCGTGCAGGACTTCGCGCAGATGTGGCGGGCGGCCGAAAAGATCGTGTACTCGAGAACGCTGGAGACCGTGTCCAGCGCGAGGACGCGGATCGAGCGAGACTTCGACCCGGAAGGCGTCCGGCAGCTGAAAGCGTCGGCGGACCCGGCCTCGCCTCGGAAGCGCTCAAGGCCGGATTGGTCGACGAGTGCCATCTGTTCGTCGCGCCCGTCGTCGTGGGCGGTGGCAAACGGTTTCTCGCCAACGATCTTCGTCTCAGGCTCGAGCTCTTGGAGGAACGCCGTGTCGGCAGCGGGATGGTCTACCTCCGTTATTCGTTCACGAGGAGGAAGGCACCGTGAGCGTCACCCAGTACTACACGGCGACCAGCCTCGACGGCTTCATTGCCGACCGGGACAACTCGCTGGAGTGGTTGTTCAGCCGGACGCGCGAGGAGGACGGGCCGTTGAGCTACGGCGACTTCATCGCTCGCGTCGGCGCGATGGCGATGGGATCGACGACGTACGAATGGATCCTCGATCACGAGTTCGCGGACAAGGATCCCGCCGACTGGCGCTGGCCGTACGACATCCCCTGCTGGGTCTTCACGCACCGGCAGCTTCCTCTCGTCCCGGGCGCGCCGATCACGTTCACGAGAGCGGACATCGCGACGGTGCACAAGGAGATGGTTGCAGCGGCCGGCGGCCGGAACGTCTGGGTGGTTGGCGGGGGAGACCTGGCCGGTCAATTCGCCGACGCGGGCCTCTTGGACGAGGTCCTCGTCTCGATTGCCCCGGTCACGCTCGGTGGGGGTGCACCTCTCCTCCCCCGCCGGATCGAGCTCCATCTGGATGAGCTCGGGCGAAACGGCGATTTTGCGGCCGCCACGTACTCGGTCGTTCGCGCGACCCGTTGACGGAAGCGTCGCCGCCGGCGATCGGTGTT
>JALZGN010000325.1 GCA_030861005.1 Actinomycetota bacterium | reverse complement strand
CCGCCGTCGTCGAGGGCATCGGCCGCACAGGACGCCTTGTGACCAGCGCGGCGCTGATCCTCGGGCTCGCGTTCGTTGCGTTCAGCTTCACGCCTGGAACGGAGGCGAAGATCTTCGCGACGGCGCTCGGCGGCGGCATCCTGATCGACGCGACGATCATCCGCGGCGTCCTCGCACCCGCCGTCGTCGCTCTCCTCGGCCGCTGGAACTGGTGGCTCCCGGACTGGGCTGCGCGCCTGCTCCGCGTCGAGTTGTCAGTTGCCAGCCCCGGAACCGGCCCGGAAAGGCCCGCCCCAGCACCGATCGCCTAGAAGAGCGGCGCGAAGACGCTCGCGCCAGTCATCACCGTCTGAGCTACGACCTCCAATGCCAGCGTTCGCACGACGCCTGTGCGGGATCGCACCGGGAAGCCATCGCTCGTTGCAAAGAAATGCTGGAAATCAGAGGTGTCTATGTCTCGCTACCGGAGGACGGACGGCGACCCTGCCGGCCGTCTCCATTGCGGGAATTTGCGGGCTTCGTCGGCTATGACCGGCTCTCTCCGGTGCGGGATGAGCGCGGGATGAAAGAAGCCGGCGGTCGTTCTCGTCTCTACAGTTGCGAAAAAGGCGGTGATTTGCAGGGAGTTTACGGGAGCGACGGGACTCGAACCCGCGACCTCCGCCGTGACAGGCCGGTCACGGTGCTTCCGGCCTGAGCGAGGATAAGCGGGGATTTGCGGCTACAGCAGGGCTTTCGGCCGACTGCGCTGCGGGGATTGCCGGGTACCGGCGGGAGCGTCCGGCGAGCTCGTGCAGGATCAGCGCGGGATGCGCTGTTGCCATGGTGGCTAACGCGGCGGGATGTGCGTGGATGCCCGGCGCCAGTCTAGGTGACCGTGCTCCCCGACGAGCGAGATTCAGATCTACTCGACCCCCTCGTTACCATGAACGTGAGGAGGGGTCGATTCATGCGGGTTCCGCGTAGCGATGCCACTTTCCGACCCTCGCCGTAGGCGCACGTCGTCGCGTTTTGCATGATCGTGCGACCTCGGTGCGACCTGGCGCTCCCGTCGAACATCGAGTACCAAGGCGCGCGGGCGCTCGCTCGGACGAAGTGCCCTCGGAGCGACCGCGGCCGCGGATCCAGTTGTCATTTCGGCCGCCTGTTGTTGGCGCAGGCGTCCGGCAAGCGCGATGATCACGGCTGTCGGTCTCTCTAACCCGAGGGCGGGCGCAGATGGAGCAGCAGACGATGAAGGCGGTTGTACGGGACGTCTACGGCTCCGTCGAGGTTCTGCGACTCGGGGAGGTCGACAAGCCGGTCGCAGGCGAGGGCGAGGTGTTGGTGCGCGTGCATGCGGCGGGAGTCGATCAGGGCGTCTGGCACGTGATGGCCGGGATGCCGTACGTCATGCGCCTCGTGGGCTTTGGCCTCCGCGCTCCGAAGAACCCTCTGCTCGGCTACGACGTGGCCGGGCGCGTCGAGGCGGTCGGTTCGAACGTGGGCCAGTTTCGGCCGGGGGACGAGGTGTTCGGGACCTGCCGCGGTTCCTTCGCCGAATACGCCATCACGCGGGCTGATTGGCTCGCGTCGAAGCCGGACAACGTGACTTTCGAGCACGCCGCTGCTGTGCCTATCTCCGGGTACGCCGCCCTGCAGGCGGTCCGCACGCACGGTGGTGTTCGCGCTGGCGATCGGGTGCTGATCATCGGTGCAGGTGGAGGTGTCGGGACGTTCGCAGTGCAGATCGCGAAAGCAGACGGTGCCGAGGTCACCGGCGTCGCCAGCACTGGGAAGATCGAGCTGGTGCGCTCGATCGGCGCCGACCACGTGATCGACTACACCCGACAGGAGTTCGCGGACGGTCGCATCCGCTACGACGTGATCCTCGACATCGCCGGCAATCGCTCCCTTTCCCAGCTGCGTCGCGCGTTGACGCCACGCGGGACGCTCGTGATCGTCGGAGGGGAAGACGCGGGGAATTGGCTCGGCATCCGTCGTCAGCTGCGGGCCGCGGCGCTCTCGCCCTTCGTCCGTCAGAAGCTCGGCACCTTCATCTCGAAGGAGCGCAGCCAGGACTTGGAGGAGCTCCGGAAGCTTCTCGAGGCTGGCACGATCAGGCCGATCGTCGACAGGACGTTTCTGCTGAATGAGGTACCGGCCGCGATCCGCTACCTCAGAGACGGCCGCCCGCAAGGCAAGGTCGTCATCACCGTCTGAGCCACGACGTCTCGTGCCCGCTCAGGCGAGGTCGGCGCGGGATGCCAGCGGGAAGCCATCGCCCCGTTGCGAAGAACCGCTGGAAAGGGGCGTTTTCAATCACGATGCTGGAGGATGCTCGGCCACCTGGCCGGTCGTCTTCCTTGCGGGGATTAGCGGCCTGAGTCGGCCATGACCGGCTATTTCCGGCGCGGGATGAGCACGGGATGGAAACAGGCCGGCGGTCGTTTGCGCCTACGTGGGCAACAAAAGATGTGGGATTTGCAGGGAATTTACGGGAGCGACGGGACTCGAACCCGCGACCTCCGGCGTGACAGGCCGGTCTTGGTCGTTGCGGGGTAAGCGGGAGTGCGCGGGGATTTGCGGCGTGCGCAGGACTCTTCGCCACTTGGCTTACGTGGATTACCGGGCGTGGGCGGCAGCTTCCGGCGACGTCCTGCGGGATGTGTGCGGGACGCGAGCGTTTCGGCGGACCCGGCACGGCCTAGGCTCCGGTCCCGGACGGCCCGCGGCTCGGCAGCCTCGCGCGCGTCTCTCCGACCATGCTCGCCTCTCTTCGTCCGGCGGCGACGCGCTCTGGATGATCGGCGCGGGGCTCGGGACGTCGCTCGGCGGCGCCGCGCTCCTGCTCGCAGAGCTCATCCCGGAGGCGAACGCCGGCGGCAGAGAGCGCTTCGCGACCGTGGCGCTGGTCGGCGGCTTCGCGCTCATGCTCGTCCTCGACAACGCGTTCGCATCTCCGAAGTCGGCATCTCGCCTTGTGCGGAGGTGCGACGCCGTGCGCGTTCGGGCACTACCTCGTCCGCGGCGCCGTCCTCACACCGAGCGCGGCGGCGAGGAATGCGACGAACGACGTGACGGGGCCTCCTTTCGCAGGTCGGACGCGGCGCCGCCAGGACACGTCGGCCATCGAGCCCCGGACTGCCGGCGAGAGGATGGTGGGGCGATGCGCGGGTCGCTCGTCCCCGCGGCGCGTTCGTCACCCCGAACCCCGCACCCGCGAATCTGACCCCGGGGGGTGACAACCCCCACACCCCGCACGCGGGACTCCGTACGCGCGGGGGTTATCCTCACAGTCGCACGGTGGCGCGGCTTGCGCTCGAAGAGAATCCCCGTCGCAGGAACCGAAGTCGCCGCATCAGGGAGCTGGTCACCATCGACCGCACGGGAGGCATCCTGTTGATCATCGGCTCCGTCGTGTTCGGGCTCGGTGCCGGGGTTGGCGTCCCTGGCGTCTTCACTCAACGCGACCCGGCGGTCCGCTTGCGAATGCTCTCCGAGCGCCTCCGTGCGTGGCAGATCGCGCAGCCGCTCTACGCCATTGGATCTGCCGTCGCCGCGGCGGGCGTTGCTTTCCTCGCCGCCGCGTCCGAGGACGCAGGTCGAGTCGTGCTCGCCGGCTCCTGTGCGACGCTCTGCGTCGGGGCGCTTGCGTGGTGCTGGGCGCTCTACCTGCGCGGCACCCGCGTCTCCGACTTCGCGTTCGGGGCGCTGCCGAGCTGGCCGTTCGCGACGTACGTGCTGCTGACGATCGCGGGAATCGCGCTACTCGCTCTCGGTCTACTGATCGGCGACTTTCGCA
This sequence comes from Actinomycetota bacterium, assembly GCA_030861005.1. Lineage (GTDB taxonomy): Bacteria > Actinomycetota > Thermoleophilia > Gaiellales > Gaiellaceae > JALZFU01. The sequence continues at coordinate 5,642 of JALZGN010000325.1, read as the reverse complement.
CCTGGATCGGACTGATCACAGTCGGCGCCGACGTTGTCTTTCTGGCTGGCTATGTGCGCTTCAAGGACATCCCGCCGTTCGTCTTCTACCTGCTCCTCGCATTGGTTGGTCTGGCCGTTCTTTGACGTCGCAGTCGCCCTAGGGCACGAGGTTCAGCGGCAGCCGCCGACGGCTGGACGCTCGGCACGCGACGGGGGCAGAGGGTGCGAGAGCGTCACCCCCGCGGCGGAGGCGTCCTCACGCCGGCGCTCCCTGAGCGGGCGCTGGAGCGCGTGAGCGTCCGCCATAGCGGGGTTCTGGTGGCGGCGCCGGCTTCGGGCGGGCGCGCGCTCGCGGGAACCTCGTCCGCCGGAAGACCGGATGCGGCTTCCATCCGCCCACTGAAGTTGAAGAAGGAGATCAGTGCGGACGCCTCGTAGATCGCATCTTCGCTCCACCCCGCCGCTCGCAGCGCGTCGATGTCGCCGTCGTCGATCATCCCCGGCGCCTCCGTCAGCTTCTCGGCGTACTCGAGGAGGGACGTCGTCTTCGCGTCGAGGTCGTACGTCCGCCACGTCGTCGCGAACTCGGAGGTGAGGTCATCGTCGCCGGTCAGACGGCGCACGGCCGCCGTGTGGAGACCCAGTCAGGGCGCACCGTTCACGTGACCGTTCACTACGACAGCGACCATCTCGCGCTGGAGACGGCTGAGCGGCGAGGATTTGCGCAGGTGCAGGCGGTCGTAGATCGCCCCGACGTGACGACCGACCGACGGATCGACGAGCCCGATCCTCAGGATGCCGGGGACGTAGCCGTACTGCCGCCGTGCCTGGAGAACGACGAGCCTCCGGATCCCACGCGCCTTGTCGGGCGAGACCGTCTTGATGCGTGCCATCGGGCCCTCCTTCGGAGCCTAACGCGGGCGACGCATCTTCTCACGCGGGGGCCGATGAACCGCGACGCGCGCAGTCGGTCCTGCCGGCTATGCCGTATCGGGTAGCCACAGTCGTCGTAGAGGATCGTGCCGGTGGCCACGAGCAGGGGATCACCCGAGACGCCGGGCCCCAACGCTCAGCATCACCCCGACACTCCCGCCGCGCGGGATCGGCGCGGGAGGCACGCGCGAGGCGATCTCATGCCGGAAGAAACCGCCGCAATCGCGACCATGACGAACGCGCTGCTCAAAGACGCCCGACGATTTGGCCAGTCATCTGCCCTGCGGGGATTTGCGGCTCCACGCGGGCCTGACCGGCTATTTCCGGTGCGGGATGAGCGCGGGATGAAAGAAGCCGGCGGTCGGTTGCGCCCAGATCGACAACAAAAAGTGCTGATTTGCAGGAATGTTACGGGAGCGACGGGACTCGAACCCGCGACCTCCGGCGTGACAGGCCGGCGTTCTAACCAGCTGAACTACGCCCCCGCGCACGAGGCATTGTATCCGCGGTCGCTGGGTACCAGCCGCGCGTGGCACGTGCGGGTTGGACGTACCAGGTGGCGCCGGCGGGCGCGCCGGCGACGGGACTCGAGGAGTACGTGGTCGAGGGGGCGGCCGGCACGCGCGTCGGCAAGGTGCAGACGCTCCTTCGCCGCGATGACGAGCTCTTCCTCGCGGTTGAGCGGGGGAACCCGCCGCTCAGCCACGACGTCCGCGCCCTCCCGTGGTCGGCTGTCGAGCGCGTCGACCACGCGGCGCTCGCCGTACGCCTTCGGCTGGGCGAGGACGCGGTCGCGCAGGCGCTCGAGCTCGACCCGGAGAAGGGCATCGAGGATGGGGACGCGGACGCCGTTCGCGTAACGGAACTCCCTGCGGAGCTCCGGCCGGCGTCGGATCCCGGCCGGGCGACGGGGCCGGTCGACCGCCCGACGTACGCCGCCGCTATCGCGCTCGGCGCCCTCGGGCTCGTCTCGCTCCTCGCGATCGTGATCGCGCTCACGGCGGAGGACCACCCGGGTTGGGTTCCGGCCCTCTTCGCCGTTCCCGCGATCCTCTTCGCCGCCGCCGGCGCGGCGGCGTACCGCGTCTTCCGGGCGCCGTACGAGCGCCGCTAGCTCGCGTACCGAGGCAGGAGCTCCCGCTCGGCGAAGCGGAAGAAGCCTTCCTGGTCTGGGCCGACCTGGTGAATGTAGACGTGGTCGTAGCCGGCTTGGGCATACGCGTCGATCTGCTCGATTACCGGGCCGGCGTCCGGGCCGCAGACGACCGACTCGGCGACGTTGTCCGCCGTGACCATCTGTGCCGCCTGCTCGAAGTGCTCTGGGTTCGGGAGCTCCTGCGAGAGCTCGCCCTTGACGCCCGCGTTCGGCCACACCTCGTGGGCTGTCTGCTTCGCCTGCTCGGCGCGTTCCGCCCAGCAGATCGTGACCTGGCCGTAGCGCGGCTTGCCAGCGCCGCCCGCCTGCTCGAAGCGTTGGACGAGCTCGGCCTCGGGCGAGACGCCGATGAATCCGTCGTTTTGCGCCGCGAGCTCGGCCGCCCCGGGCTTCGCGGCCGCGACGACGATGGGCGGAAGCTCCTCCGGAAGCGTGTAGATGCAGGCGTCCTCGACGGTGTAGTGGTCGCCGCGGTGGGTGTGTTGTCCGCCCTGCCAGAGGAGCCGGATGACCTCGATCGCCTCTGCGAGCATCTCGAGCCGCTCGTCGCCGGACGGCCAGCGCGCGCCGGTCACGTGCTCGTTCAGGTTCTCTCCCGTCCCGACCCCGAGGAAGAAGCGACCCGGCATCATCGCGCCCACCGTTGCGGCCGCGTGGGCGATGATCGCCGGATGCGTGCGGATGGTCGGGCACGTGACGCCGGTGCCGACGCGAAGGCGCTCGGTCGCCTGCGCGATCCCGCCCAGGGTCGCCCAGACGAACGGACTCTCGCCCTGCGCCCCGACCCACGGGTGGAAGTGGTCGGAGATGAGGGCGTAGGTGAAGCCGGCGTCCTCGGCCCGGCGGGCGAACGCGACCAGGTCGTTCGGAGGATGCTCCTCGCTCGAGAGCGCATACCCGATCTCCGGCATGAGGGGCGCTCTCCTACCCGCGACGAACGCGGCGAAACCCGCATGCCGCCTCAATGAGCGAGGGGTCGCGCACGCTCCTGTCGGGGGCCCGACCGCCGCCGCGTCACAGAGCCCGAATCTCCTGCATTTGTGACGAAAACCGGATTGACTTCATTTCTCTTTTGTGCATAAGTTCCCGGCCTGTAGCAAGGGGACGACCAGCGAACAGAGGGGAGAACAATGAGCAAGCGGCTCGTTGGTTTGCTTGCTGCCCTCGCGCTCGCGCTGACGGCGGTCGCGTCAGCCTCGGGGGCGAGTCAGCAGCAGCGACCACTCACACGTACAGACGCCAAGGGCATCGTCGACAACGCGGGCGACACGAACATGGGCGCAGTTCCGGACGCCGCGCACCACGGCCCGATGTCGGGACACCTGCCGCCGTCGCACGCGAACGTCGACCTCGTCGGCAAGCTTCGGCTGAGCGGGGTCGTACCCGGTCGCGTCGCCGATGTCGCGACGTACCGCAACACCGCCTACCTCGCCGCCTGGTCGGTTCAATGTCCCGGTGGTTTCTGGTCGGTGGACATCTCGAATCCGCGCCGGCCGAAGCAGCTGACGTTCGTCTCCGCGCCCCCCGGCAGCTATCTCACCGAGGGGATGCACGCGCTTCGGCTGACCACGCCCACGTTCACGGGCAACGTGCTCGTCGTCTCGAACGAGACGTGCGCCGAGGGCGGCCAGGGCGGTATTTCGATCTACGACGTCACCCATCCGGCCGCACCCGTCCCGCTCGCGATCGGCCAGGGCGACACCGACTTCACGGCGCCGCTCGCGCACGACTCGCACAGCGTCTTCGCCTGGGACACCGGAAGCAAGGCGTACGCCGTCTTCGTCGACAACCTCGAAGGCGTCGAGAGCGACGTCGACATCGCGGATATCACCGACCCGCGCAACCCCCGCCTGATCAAGGAGACGGGCCTCGCAGACTGGCCGGCGGCGCAGGACAACATGGCTTTCGGCGAGAGCGCCTTCCTCCACGACGTCGTCGTGCGGAGAGTCGAGGGGCACTGGCTGATGCTCCTTTCGTACTGGGACGCCGGGTTCGTCGTCCTGAACGTCGACGACCCCGCGAATCCCGTCTACCTGAAGGACTCCGACTACCCGGCCGTCGACCCGCTGACCGGGATCCCCCTCCCGGAGGGCAACGCCCACGAGGCGGAGTGGGACCGCTGCCCCGAGGAGGGCGTACGCTCGCGCTTCCCGTGCGGTGACGTCCGCTACATCCTCGGCGCCGACGAGGACTTCTCGGTCTCGCGGCCGACGCTCGAGGTCACGACCGGGCCGAACGCCGGCGCGCAAGCCTCGGGCGAGTTCGAATGGACGCTTCCGCTCGCCCAGCAGTTCCCGGACGGGGTGACCGGACCGACCGTCTTCGGCGGAACCGGATGCCCGGGGCAGGACGCGAACGGAAACACCATCGACGACCGCGAGGAGGTACCGGAGGCCGCCACCATCGCCGTCAATCCTGGCGAGGTGCCGATCCTCGTCCTCCTGCGCGGCGGAACCCCGGAGCCCTGCTTCTTCTCCGACAAGGTGAGGACGGGTGAGGAGAAGGGCTACCAAGTCGTCCTGATCGGAAACCACCACAACGGAGCCGGTGGGGGCCTCTTCCCGAACGCCTTCATCTGCGGGAGCCAGGGAAGCGAGGTGCTCGGCACCGCTTCCGGCCTCTGCATCGGTCACCGCCTGACCCATCTCCTCTTCAACGACGCGCCCGAGTACGACCCGCCCGCGGCGACGCTGACGCCGGACATGCCGGCCGTCGGGGCGATGGGAGAGCGCGTGACCGCGAGGGGCGGCGTCTTCGACGCGTGGGGCTACCTCCACCTGATCGACGCCGACACGATGGAGATCATCGACAACTACTCCATCCCGGAGGCGCTCGATCCGCGCTTCGGCGGAGGGGCCGGCCTGCAGACGGGCTCGCCGGGCGGCGGCTTCGGCGATCTCACGGTCCACGAGATCACGACCGACCCGACCGGAGACGTCGGCTACGTCGCGTGGTACTCGGCCGGATTCCGCGTCGTCGACTACAGCGGCGGGACCCTCCGCGAGGTCGGTCACTACATCGACGTCGGTGGCAACGACTTCTGGGGCGTCGAGCTGAACGTCCGGCGCGACGGGCGCCTCTTCGCGCTCGCGAGCGACCGCGACTACGGCCTCTACATCTTCCGGTTCGGAACCGACCTGAAGACGAGGCTCCGGGGCGCCCGAACCGGGAGGGTTGGTCGGATGTTCACGCTCTCGGCTCGTGTCCGAAACACCGGGACCATCGACGAGACGAACGCGAGGTGGACGCTCAGGCTCCCGCGCGGGCTCCACGCGATGGCCGCCTCGCCGGCGCAGGGCCGCTGCTCGCTGCGCGAGCGGACCGTCCGCTGCAAGCTCGGCCGCGTGCGCGAGAACGCTTCCGTCGGCGTTTCGATCCGCGTGCACGCGGCGCGCGCGGGGAGGAAGCGACTCACCGCGTTCGTGAACGGCCGCAAAGCCGAGTACGACATCGGCAACAACCGTGCGCGGAGGATCGTCCGCATCCGCGCTGCCCGCTCCAGAACGGCGGCTGCGACTGCCGTCGGTGCCGGCGCCGCCGGCCTGACGGGCCGCCAGCCCTAGGCCCGAGGG
>JALZGN010000324.1 GCA_030861005.1 Actinomycetota bacterium | reverse complement strand
GGCGCACACGCCCGCCGCGGCCGAGCTCGCGTCCGCGGCCGCCGGAATCGTGGTCGGCAAGCCGAGGACCGCGGTGTGCGCCGCCGCCGAGCTACGCGAGCTCCTCGAGGGCGGGACGAAGGTCGTGGAGGAGCCGGGCCGCCTGGCCGCCGTCCTCGCCGCGCATCGAGACCGCGGGCGGCGCATCGTCTTCACGAACGGCTGCTTCGACATCCTGCACCGCGGTCACATCACGTACCTCTCCCGCGCGAAGACGCTCGGCGACGTCCTCGTCGTCGGCCTGAACTCGGACGCGAGCGTCGCCCGTCTGAAGGGGCCGGGCCGGCCGGTAAACATGCTGGACGACCGAGCTCACGTCCTCGCGGCGCTCTCCTGCGTCGACCTCGTCGTCCCGTTCTCCGAGGACACGCCCGTCGAGCTCGTCCGTGCCGTTCGTCCCGACGTGTTCGTCAAGGGCGGGGACTACACGCGCGAGATGCTTCCCGAAGCTCCCGTCGTCGAGGCGCTCGGCGGCGCCGTCCACCTGCTGCCGTACGTCGAGGACCGCTCGACGACGGGGATCATCGAGCGGATTCGCGAGGCGGAGTCGGCTGGAACGGCCTGAGCCCGCGTCCGTCGAAACGGAGCGGTTGATCCTGCGACCGCTCACTCACGCCGACCTCGGCACGCTCCACGAGCTCTACGCGGATTCGGCGGCCATGCGCTACGCAGGCGGTCCTACGCAGAGCCTCGACGAGAGCGAGGAGCGGCTTCAGCGCTTCCTCGACCACCAGGCGCGCCACGGCTTCGGCTTCTGGGCGGTGACCCTCCGCGAGAACGCGGCCGTCATCGGCGACGGGGGCCTCATCCACCTGGCCTTCCGCGGCCCCGAGGTGGAGGTCGGCTACCGCCTCAAGAGCCCCTACTGGGGCAAGGGCTTTGCGACCGAGGTCGCGCGCGCGGTCGTCGCCTACGGGTTCGACACGCTCGGCCTCGACCGGATCGTCGCCGTGACCCATCCCGAGAACGTCGCGTCGCAACGCGTGCTCGAGAAGGCGGGGCTTCGGTTCGTAGGGATGAGCGTCTACAAGGGCAAGCGCGTTCGCAAGTACGCGATCGAGCGGGTTAGCCGGTGACGAGGGCGAGCGCCTCGTTCCAGTCCTCGACGAACCGACCGATCCCGAACCGCTCGAGCGCGCTTCTGCGAGCGCCCTCGCCGAGCCGCCTCGCCTCGGCCGGGTCGGCGAGGAGCTCTCGCATCCTCTCGACGAGGTGGTCGACGCGCGTGTCGGCGTAGCCGGAGACGCCGTTCTCGACCGCAGTCGCGTACTCGGTGGTCGCGAGTGCGACGACCGGCATACCGAGCATCATCGCCTCGCAGACGGAGAGGCCGAGGCTCGTGTAGCGGATCGGGTTGAAGAGGAAGCGGTAGCGGGCGAGCGTCGCCGGCAGGCGGTCGTGCGCGACCTCGCCGATGCCGACCGGATCGGCGTCCGAGTCGAGCCCGGCGAGATCGAGCGCCACCTCTTCACGGGCGCGGCGGAAGACGTCGGCGCCGACCCGGCGGCCGCGGGACGCGAGGTTGTTCACGACCGTGATCCCCCGCTCGAGCTCGCCGGTGTAGCGGATCCCCTCGGGGACGGCGACGCCGTGTTCGACGACGCGCGTCGGCGTGCCGCCGCTGTCCCACATGAGCGCGTTGAACGGCGTCACATGGACGAGGAGCGCGCCGGGATCGTCCACAGGGTGCCGCTGGTCGACCGGGTGCGCGCGCGGCGGGTCGTGCTCGAGGTGGATACGGGGGAGGCGCCGTTGCTCGGACGACAGGAGACGTTCGCGCTCCTCGAGCCACTGGCCGTGCGTTTGCGAGAGGACGCAGTCGAGCGCGAGGCCGGGCACGTCCTCGGCCGGCACCTCGTGGACGTTCTCGGGCCAGGGGTAGCCGCCGACGGGGAGACCGACGTACTCGACCGGTCGTCCCGGCTTCACCGGCACGAAGATCTCGTGCGGGATCCGCGAGAGGTAGTACAGGTAGCTGCCGTGGACGTGCCACGTGAGGACGCGGAGACGCCCCACTCCTTCTCCTCCTAGGCGGCGACGCGGGCGGCGAGGAGCGACTCGGCCGCGGCGACGACTGGGCCGGGCGTCGAGGGACGAACGACGACGCGGTGGAGTTCGCGGTCGAGCGGGGCCCAGCGATCAGGATCGGAAGTCGTCACGACGACGACGCTCGGGACGGCGAGCGCAGCCGCTAGGTGCGAGACGCCCGTGTCGTTCGAGACGAGGAGGCGAGCGCCGGCGAGGAGCGCCGCCAGCCCGCCGAGCGACGTGCGACCGGCGAGGTCGAGCGCGTGCGTGCGCGAAGCGCGGACGACCGTCCTCGCGGTCGCCCGCTCGCCCGCCGTCCCCGTCAGGACGACGTCGAGGCCGTGGGCGGCGATCACGTCCGCGACGTGCGCAAACCCCTCCGCCTCCCACGGCGCCGCGGAGCGGCCGCCGGGATGGATGCACGCGTATGTGCCGCGGGCGAGACCGGGAGCGACCGCGGCGACCTCGGCCTCGTCCTCGGCGCCGAGCGGGAACTCGAGGCGATCACCAGCGACCGGGAGCCCGAGATGCTCGGGCAGCCGGAGCAGACGGTGGATCTCGTGCCCGCGCTCCGGATACGGAACGAAGAGCTCGGGGTCGGGACAGGGTTCGCCCAGCGGGTAGAACCCCGCCGTTCGTCGGGCGCCGAGGAGGAACGCGAGGGGGTTCGTCAGGCGGCCGCTTCCGTGGAGCTGCACGGCGAGGTCGAGGTCGAGCCGGTGCGCCTGCTCGAGGAAGGCGGGGAGCTCGCGAACACGGGGCTCCGCCTCCTGAAGACCGGGGAATCCCGGCAGCTCGAGGAAGTCGTCGACGACGTGGCGGAACCGAGGGACGAGCTCGCGGGCCCACCCGAGCCCGACGAGCACGATTTCCGCCTCCGGGAAGGCGGCACGGAGGGAGCGAAGCGCCGGCACTCCGCAAAGGAGGTCGCCGAGCATGAGCGCGCGCAGGACGGCGATCCGCCTCGGGGCGAGAGGCGCGACCGGAGGAGCGGTTGCCGCGGGCACGCTTCAACTCTACGATGTAGCGCCTTCGCGATCCGGGCGCGAAGGAGCAGTTTTGCGCAGGTTTGACCGGGGGAGAAGAGTGTCTCGATGCGTGTCCTCGGTATCAACGCCGTGTTCCACGATCCGGCGGCGGCCCTGGTCGTCGACGGCGTCACCGTGGCGGCCGCGGAGGAGGAGCGGTTCTCTCGCCGCAAGCACGGCAAGCCTGCCGTCCCCTTCTCGACGTGGGAGATCCCGGAGGCGTCCGCGCGCTGGTGCCTCGAGCGCGCCGGTCTCGCGCCGGCCGACCTCGACGCCGTCGCGTACTCCTACGATCCCGATCTCGCTCCCCAGCCGAACGGCGATATCACGGCCGGAAACTGGGAGGGACTGCGGACGCTCTACGCGCGCCGGGCGCCGCTCTTCCTGAAGGCGTCGCTCCCCGGGCTCGACCCCGCCATCGTCCGCTTCGTCCCCCACCACGTGGCGCACGCCGCGTCGGCGCACCTCGCCTCGCCGTACGAGACGTCGAGCGTCATGGTTCTCGACGGACGAGGGGAGCGGACGTCGTACCTCGCGGCGCGCTACGTCGACGGGCGCCACGAGCTGCTTGCCGCGCAGGAGCTTCCGCACTCGCTCGGGATCATGTACGAGGAGGTCACGGACCACCTCGGCTTCCGCCGCTCGTCGGACGAGTACAAGGTGATGGCGCTCGCCTCCTACGGGGAACCGGTCCGGCTCCCGGACCTTCGCGAGGCGGTCCGGACGACCGGGAACGGGGGCTTCACCGTCGCGCCGATCGACTGGAGCGGGTTCGTCCCCCGCCGCCGGAAGGACGAGGACTGGACGGCCGAGCACGCGAACCTCGCGGCGAGCGTCCAAGCGCGGCTCGAGGAGGTGCTCCTCGAGCTCGCCGGCTGGCTCCAGGCGCGAAGCGGCGACCGCCACCTCACCATGGCGGGCGGCGTTGCGCTCAACTGCGTCGCCAACTCGCGCCTCGCCCGCGAGGGGCCGTTCGACGGGATCTGGGTGCAGCCCGCCGCCGGGGACGCCGGGACCGCGCTCGGGGCAGCGCTCCACGTCGCTCGCGAGCTCGGCGACGAACTCGAGCCGATGCCGGGCGCCGCGCTCGGGCGCGAGTGGTCGGACGAGGAGCTCGCCCGCTGCCTCGAGACTGCGAACGTCGCGTACGAACGGCCCGACGACCTCCCCGACGCCGTCGCCGCCGTGCTCGCGGCCGACGGGATCGTCGCCTGGTTCGAGGGGCGGAGCGAGTACGGCCCCCGCGCCCTCGGGCACCGCAGCCTGCTCGCCCACCCCGCCCGCGCCGAAAACGTCGAGCGCCTGAACGACGTCAAGGGCCGCGAGCAGTTCCGGCCCGTCGCGCCGATGGTGCTCGAGGAGCGCGCGGCGGAGATCTTCGACGGACCGCTGCCGAGCCCGTACATGCTCTTCGTCCACGACGTCCACCCCGGCTGGCGCGAGCGGATTCCCGCCGTCGTCCACGTCGACGGCACGGCGCGCATCCAGACCGTCAGCGAGCGAGACGAGCCGCTCGTCGCGCAGATGCTCCGGGCGTTCGAGCGGCGGACCGGACTCCCCGCGGTCGTCAATACGAGCCTGAACACGGCCGGGCGTCCGATCGTCGACGATCCGCGCGACGCGCTCGAGTGCTTCGGCTCCGCTCCTGTCGACGTCCTCGCGATCGGACCCTTCGTCGTTCGCCGGGCGCGTTTCACGACGTAACGATGGCGACGTTCGACGTCGTCATCCCGACCCTCGGTCGAGCGTCGCTCCCGATACTCCTCTCCGCGCTTGCCGCCTCCGGGCGTCAGATTCCTGGGCGCGTGGTCGTCGTCCACGACGTGCGCGGCGAGCTCCGGCTGCCGCGCGTCGACGCGATCGAGCTCGAGGTGCTTCGCGGGCCCGGTCGCGGCCCCGCCGCGGCGCGGAACGTGGGGTGGCGCGCCGCGAGCGCCGAGTGGATCGCCTTCGTCGACGACGACGTCGTACCGGCGCCCGATTGGGCGGAGCGTCTCGCCGACGACCTCGCCGCCCTCGCGGCCGACGTCGCGGGTAGCCAGGGGAGAGTCGTCGTACCGCTTCCGGCCGCGCGGCCGCCGACGGACTGGGAGCGCGACGTCGCCGGCCTCGAGCGCGCACGCTGGGCAACCGCCGACATGGCGTACCGCCGGTCGGTCCTCGTCGCGGTCGGAGGATTCGACGAGCGTTTCGGGCGCGCGTACCGCGAGGACGCCGAGCTTGCTCTCCGTGTCCAGGCGGCGGGCTACCGACTCCTCCGCGGCCAGCGCGCCGTCACCCACCCGGTTCCGACGCCGGAGCGCTGGGCGAGCCTCCGCCGCCAGGCGGGGAACGCCGACGACGCGCTCATGGCCGCCCTGCACGGCGACTGGCGG
>JALZGN010000310.1 GCA_030861005.1 Actinomycetota bacterium | reverse complement strand
CCCCCCGCTCCTCCGATCGAGGAGCGCGAGGATCGCCTTCGCCGCGCCCGCGCGGCTCTTGCGGCGAACGAGCTCGACGGCCTCGTCGCCTACGGGACGGCGGGCGGCAACGCCGACCCCATTCGCTACCTGGCGGGGTACGTCCACGTCTTCCCGACGGCGAGCTCGCTGCTCCTCCTTCCCCTCGAGCGCGACCCGATCCTGCTCGTCGACCAGCCGTGGCACGTCGAGGAGGCGCGGAAGATGTCCTGGATCGAGGACGTCCGCGCGTACCCGGCCCCAGCCCGGCGCTGGCTCGCCGACGAGCTTCGCTCCACGCTTCGAGACGCGCTCGCCGCGGCCGGGCTCGACCGCGGCCGCGTCGGGCTCTTCGAGGGCGAGACCCCCGCGGTCTACCGGGACGTGCTCGGCGCGAGCGCCCCCGAGGCGCAGCTCGTGGAGGCGGCCCCCGTCTGGCAGCAGCTCGTCGCGACCCCGTCGGCGTACGACGCGGAGAGCATCCGCGCGACCGCGGCGGTCGCGGACGAGGGGCTGGCGGCGGCGGTCGAAGCGGCCACAGCCGACGTCCCCGAATACGAGGTCTGCCTGGCCTCGCTCGACCGCATGGCCTCGCTCGGCGCCGAGTTCCTGCACGGGAGCGGCCTCTCCACGCACGTCAACATCGGCTCCTTCAGCGACGTGGTCTCGAACGTCCGGCCGTTCCTCTTCTCGACGAGGCGTCTCGAGGAGGGCCAGATGTTCTGGCTCGACCTCTCCGCTTCCTACGCCGGGTGCTACACCGACACCGATCGGACGATCTCGGTGGGCGAGCCGTCAGCCGCCCAGCGCGTCATCTACGACGTCGCCGCCGAGATGTACGAGGTCATGCTCGCCGAGGCTCGGGCCGGCGTCACCGGCGGCGAGCTCTGGGGGCGCGCGACCCGCGTCGCCGAGGCGGCGGGGTACGCCGAGTACTCGAACCATGTCTACCTGGGCCATACGACCGGCATCACGACGTCGTCGCGCCCGGTCGTCGCCCGCGGCGAGACGGGAGAGTTGCGCACGGGGAGCTTCGTGAACGTCGAGCCCGGGATCTTCGTCCCGGGCGTCGGCTCGGCGTGCATCGAGAACACGCTCTACGTCACCGACGACGGTCCGGTTCCGATCAACGAGTTCGGCATCGAGGTCCATGTCGTCTGAGGGGAGCTGGAGAGGGCGGAGGCGTCGCCGGTTGAGCAGGCGGGGTGCCTTCGGAATCGGTACCTGCGGAAACGGAGGTTCATCAATGCGAAGGATCGTGTGGCTGCTGGCGCTCCTGCCGGTCATCGCCGCCATCGCGCTCGCCGGGTGCGGCGGGGACGACGACGGCGGCGGCGGAGGTGGAGGCGGTGGCGGAGGCGGCGGCGGAGAGCCGATCAAGATCGGCGCCTCGCTTCCGCTCACCGGTGACTTCTCCGAGCCCGGCGAGGCCGCGAAGAAGGGCTACGACCTCTGGGTGGAGGAGGTCAACAAGGCCGGCGGCCTCCTCGGACGCAAGGTGGAGATCGTCGTCCGCGACGACCAGTCCGACCAGAACGTGGTCGTCTCCGACTACAACGCGCTCATCAACCAGGAGAAGGTCGACCTCCTGCTCGGCACGTTCTCGTCGCTCCTGAACCTGCCTGCGTCGGCCGTGGCCGAGCGAGCGCGGAAGGTGTACGTCGAGCCGGCTGGTGGCTCGCCCGAGATGTTCAGCCGCGGCTTCCAGTACCTCTTCTTCGCCCAGCAGGCGACGGCCCCGCACCAGGCCGATCTCTTCTCTGATTGGGTGACGAACCTGCCCGAAGGCCAGAAGCCGAAGACGGCCGCGTACATCGCCGCCGACGACCCGTTCGGCGCGCCCGTCGCCGAGGGCATCATGGAGAAGCTCGAGGCGGCCGGCGTCCGGACGGTCTATAACGAGATCTACCCGCCGGAGACGGTCAACTTCGACTCGATTGCCTCGGCCGTCGCGTCCAAGAAGCCCGATGTGATCGCCCAGGGCTCGGCCGGCCTCCAGGACGGCGTCAACCTGATCAGCTCACTGATCAAGGTCGGCTACAGCCCCAAGCAGATGTTCCAGGCGTCGACGCCGTCGTTCGCTGACCAGTACTCGAACGCGATCGGGGTCCAGAACACCGAGGGCATGTTCTACGCGGTGAGCCACCACGTGGACGCGGACACGCCCGGGAACAAGGAGTTCGTCGAGGCCTACCGGGCGAAGTACAACGAGGACCCGGCCGAGGACGCGGCGGACGGGTACGCGGCGGCCCAGGTCCTCCAGAAGGCCGTCGAGGAGGTCGGGTCGATCGACGACCAGGACGCGATCAAGGACTGGCTCCACGAGAACTCGGTGGACACGATCCTCGGCACGCTGAGCTGGGACGAGACGGGCGCGCCCGAGCAGGCGTTCCTCCTCGCCCAGTGGCAGAACGGTGACGAGGAGATCGTCCTGCCGGAGGAGGCGGCGACGTCCGACAAGATCGTCAATCCGAAGCCGCCCTGGAAGGAGTAGCGACGACGACCAGGACGGACGGCCGGGGGGCCGCGGTCCCCCGGCCGCCGACCTTCGCAACGACGTGACTCAGCTCATCCAGACGATCGTCCTCGGCCTCCTGCTGGGCGGCGTGTACGCGCTCCTCGCTTCGGGGCTGACACTGATCTTCGGCGTCATGGACGTGATCAACGTCGCGCAGGGCGCGCTCATCATCCTGGCCGCCTTCATGACGTGGGCGCTCTGGACGGAGACGGGCATGGACCCGCTTCTCGGCATCCTCGTCACGACGCCGGCGATGTTCCTCGTCGGCCTCCTCGTCTACCACGGGTCGGTCCGCTGGATCTCGGGCAAGCCCGCGTCGACGTCCGTTCTCCTCACCTTCGCCCTCGCGATCGTCATTGAGGGCGTGATGGGGCTCGCCTGGTCGACCACGCTGCATCGCGCGACCCCGCCGTACTTCAACCAGTCCTTCCGGGGCGCCGACCTCTACTTCCCGAAGGCGCAGGTCTACGGCTGCGTGATCGCGATCGCCGTGCTCACCATCCTCTATGTCATCCTGCGCGCGACCTGGCTCGGACGCGCGATCCGGGCCGTCTCGGAGAACGTGAGCTCGGCGGCGCTCGTGGGCGTGAACGCCCGGAACGTGGCCGCCTTCACCTTCGCGATCGGGGTGGCGACGACGGGTGCGGGCGGCTCGATCGCGGCCGTGCTCTATCCATTCCTGCCAGGCTCGCACTACCAGTGGATCTCGCGGCTCCTCGGCATCATCGTCCTCGGCGGGATGGGGAGCCTCCCCGGCGCGGTGATCGGCGCGCTCACGCTCGGCGTCGCGGAGACGATGACCGTGACGTACGTCTCGCCCCGGTGGGCGACGATGGTCCCCTACGCCGTGATCATGGTCGTCCTGCTCGCCCGTCCGCAGGGGATCATGGGCGCGAAGCTTCGCGAGGACGTGGTCGTGTGACCACCGAGGCCGCGACGCGCGTCTTCGAGTCGGGCCCGGGGCGGCTGGTGGCGAGGTACGGGCTCCGGCTTCTCGTTGCCGCGGCGCTCGTCTTCATCGCTATCTACCCGATCGTCACGGAGAACCTCTACCGGCAGACGACGATCATCCTCTCGCTCGTCCTCGCCATCATGGCGAGCGGCTGGAACATCATCTCCGGCTACACGGGCTACGTCTCGCTCGGGCAGAGCGTCTTCCTCGGCATCGGCGCGTACACGACCGCGCTCTTCTCGCTCCGCGTCTTCGAGGGCGCCTCGCCGTTCTGGTTCGTTCCGATCTCGGCGGTCGTCGCGGGGATCTTCGCCGCCGTCGTCGGCTCGGTCTTGATGAGGACGCGCGGGCACTCGTTCGTAATCCTCACGATCGCGTTCCTCTTCGTCATGCAGCTCGTGACCCTGAACTGGGGCGAGCTCACTAACGGAAACCACGGTCTCACCCTCCCGCTGCCCCAGTGGGACACCGACTACCAGAACTGGCCGTTCTACTACTCGCTCTTCGCGCTTCTCCTCATGTCGGTCGGGCTCTCGTGGTGGATCCGGCGCACGAAGTTCGGGATGGGGCTCGTCGCGATCCGCGAGGACGAGAACAAGGCGGCGAGCGTGGGCGTCAACACCGGCGTCTACAAGATCCTCGCCTACGTGGCGAGCGCTGTCTTCATCGGCGCCGCCGGCGGCATCTTCGCCTACTACCTGACCTTCATCGACCCGCGCGGGATGTTCGACATCGTCATCTCGGTTCAGGTCGTCCTCGCAGCCCTCCTCGGCGGCCGCGGGACGGTCTGGGGGCCCGTGCTCGGCGCCTTCCTCCTCCAGGTCCTGAACGAGGAGGCGGTCAACCGCTTGAGCGAGTACGGCGGCGGGAACTACCGGCTGATCTTCTTCGGCGGCCTGCTCGCGCTCATCGTGTTGTTCCTCCCGCGCGGGATCATCCCGAGCATCCAGGAGATCTTCACCCGACGCCGCGAGCGGGCGCGGGCTGGCCTCGTTGGCGCGCGAATCGAGCGGCGCCCGCTCGTTCTCGCCGACCGCGGCGAGCCCGAGCCGCGGCGTTCGCAGGGCCCGCTCCTCGACGTGCGCGGGGCGTCGAAGCGCTTCGGCGGAGTCCGCGCCGTCGACGACGCGGCGATCACGGTCGACGAGGGGACGATCACGGCGCTCATCGGCCCGAACGGGTCGGGCAAGACGACCCTCTTCAACCTGATCGACGGCACGATGCCGCCCGACGGCGGCGAGGTGTGGTTCGACGGCGAGCGGATCGACCGCCTCGCGCCGTACCGGCGCGCGCACCTCGGGCTCGGCCGCACGTTCCAGATCACGCGGCTCTTCCGGGAGATGACCGTGCTCGAGAACGTCGTCGCGCCGCTCCGCTCCTTCCGGTGGCGCCAGCTCGCCGCCGACGCGGTCAGCGGGCCGGAGGCCGAGCGGGCGCAGGAGCTCCTCGACTTCGTCGGTATGGGCCGGTTCGCGAAGCAGCGCGCGGGCGCCCTCTCCTACGGCCAGCAGAAGCTCGTCGAGCTGGCGCAGGTGCTCATGCTCGATCCGAAGCTGATCATGCTCGACGAGCCGGCCGGCGGGATCAACCCGACCCTCATCGAGCACATGGCCGAGATGATCCGCGAGCTGAACCGGCGCGGAAAGACGTTCCTGATCGTGGAGCACAACATGCCGCTCATCCTCGGCCTCTGCTCGCCCGTCCTCGTCCTCGCCCGCGGCTCGTGCATCTGCGCCGGCACGCCCGAGGAGGTGCAGGCCGACCCGGCCGTCCTCGACGCCTACCTCGGCGAGGACTTCGTCCTCGAGCAGCGGACGGGAGCGGTGACGTGACCCTCATCCGCCTCGAGGGCGTCTTCGCGGGGTACGGCGGCGGCGACGTCCTCCAGGGCCTCGACCTCGACGTCGAGCCCGGCTCGGTCACCTGCATCGTCGGCCCGAACGGCGCGGGCAAGTCGACCGTCTTCCGCGTGGTCAGCGGGCTCCTCACCCCCCGCGCGGGGCTCGTCCTCTACGACGGCGACCCGATCGGCGGCCATCCGCCCGGCGAGATCCTTCGCCGCGGGATCGTCCAGGTGCCCCAGGCGCAGGGGCTCTTCCCGAACCTGACCGTGCGCGAGAACGTCCTCATGGGCGCCTACGTCCTCCGCCGCGACCGCGCGCTCGTCCGCAGGCGCTACGACGAAGTGGCGGCGATCTTCCCGATCGTCCGCGAGCGCGAGCACGACAAGGCCGGGAACCTCTCGGGCGGGCAGCGCAGGATGGTCGAGTTTGCGCGCTCGCTCATGCTCGACCCCAAGGTCGTCCTCCTCGACGAGCCGTCGCTCGGCCTCGACCCCAAGGCCCTCAAGCACGTCTCCGACTCCATCGGGCTCATGAAGGAGGCGGGGAAGACGGTGCTCCTCGTCGAGCAGAACGTCCGCTTCGGCCTTCGGCTCTCCACGCACGGCGTCGTCATGGAGAGCGGCCGGATCCTCCTCGTCGGCGGCGCGAGTGAGGTCCTGAACAACCCCGAGATGGGCGACCTCTTCTTCGGCGGTTCGGCGACGGGCGACGGCAAGGCGCCCGGCGCCGTGATCGCCGCGGCGCAGACCGAGACCGAGGACGCCGGGAGGTCGTGACCGGCCCGGCGCTCGCCGCGGCCGCCGGGCTCGGCTTCGGGGTCTTCCAGACCCTGAACCGCCGCGCGGTCGGCGGCGTGACCGACGCCTATCTCTCGACCTTCGTCCAGCTCGTGGTCGCGCTCGTCGTGCTCGTCGTCGCGAGCCTCGCCACCGAGGACGCGGGGCTCCTCGGCGACGCGACCGCGATCTCGCTCGTCTGGTTCTCACTCGCCGGGCTCGTGCACTTCTCCTTCGGCTGGACGTTCCTGAACATCAGCCAGATGCGGATCGGCGCCGCCCGGACGAGCCCGCTCCTCGCCACCGTCCCGGTCTTCGGGGCGGCCGTCGGGCTGATCGTGCTGCAGGAGCTCCCGGGCCCGCTCGCCTGGCTCGGGATCGCGCTGATCGTCGCCGGGGCGTTCGTCGTCTCGCTCGAGCGCGTCGCGGAGACGGGGTGGGGAGTCCCGTGGCGCGAAACGGTGCCCGGCCTGGCGACGGCGCTCTCCTGGGCGATCAGCCCGCTCATGATCAAGGAGGGCCTCGAGGGACTCGACTCGCCGCTCCTCGGTCTGACCCTCGGGATGGTCGTCGCCGTCCTCGCCTACGGAGCCGCGCTCCCGCTTCGGCCTCGGGCCGGCGGTCCCGGGCTCGGATCGTGGAGCGCGCTCTCGTTCAAGCTCTCCGCCGGCCTGATGGTCGGCCTCTCCGTCTGGGCGCGCTGGGCGGCCCTCGACTACACCGATATCGCGGTCGTCCTCGCGCTGGGGCTGCTCTCGGTGCCCGTCGTTCTCACCCTCTCGCCCGTCCTCATGGGCCGACACGTCGAGCGGGTGACCTGGCACGTGTGGCTCGGCGCCGGGCTCGTGGTCGTCGGGAGCCTCATCCTCCTCCTCCGGTCGTGACCGTCGTCGACGCGCATGCGCACGTGGTCGTTCCCGGCCTTGGCGCCGAGGTCTCGTGGGACGCGCGGGGGCAGGTGGTCTCGTTCGCGGGGAAGTCGATCCGGGCGGCGGTCCGGGAATTCGTCGACCTCGGGCGGATCCTCGACGAGCAGGACCGCGCGGGCGTGGATAAGGTCGTCCTTTGCCCGTGGGTCACCCTGCTCGGGCGCGAGACCGCCCGCCAGAACGAGGCGCTGGCGGCCATGGTCGGCGCGCGGGTCGTCGCCCTCGGGACGGTCGACCCCGGCCGTCCCGACGAGCTCGTGGAGCTCAGGCGCGACGGGCGGCTGTCGGGCGTCGAGCTCCCGGCGAGCGCGAGCGGCGCCTACCTCGGCGACGATCGCTTCCGCGACTTCTGGGCGGCGGCCGAGGAGACGGGGGCGCTCGTCTTCGTCCATCCGACGACTCGCGGGTTCGAGCTTCCCGTCTTCGAGCGGTACTACCTCTGGAACACGATCGGGAACCCGCTCGAGACGACGGTGACGGCGGCCCAGCTCGTCATGGCCGGCGTCCTCGAGGAGCACCCGCGCCTCAAGATCCTCCTCGCCCACGGCGGCGGGGCGATCCTCGCCCTCCGCGGCCGGCTTCGGCACGCGCACTCGTTCCAGCCCGACGCGCGCTCCCGGCTCGGGGAGTCTCCGGAGGACTCGCTGCGCCGCTTCCTCTACGACACCGTGGCGCACGACGCGACGCTCCTCCGGGCGCTCGTCGAGTTCGCCGGCGCGGAGCGCGTCCTGCTCGGCTCCGACTACCCGTTCGACATGGGCCTCGATCGGCCGGCCGACGCCGTGCGCGAGCTCGGCCTCGACTCGGCCGACGAGAAGCGCATCCTCGGCGGAAACGCGCTCCGCCTCCTGGGTCAGGAGGTGGCTTCGTGAGGAAGGTCGGGCTCGAGCCCGAGCGTTCGAAGGAAGTGCTGCTGGCCGAGCTCGAACCCGACGGCGCAGCCGAGGTCGACGAGCTCCGGCTCCGTGAAGTACCTGCGGAGGCGCTCCCAGAGCTCGTCGTCCGCCTCGTTGGAGTCCCAGGCGATCGCGAGCGCCCACTCGAGCGCCACTCGCTCGCGCCCCTCGAACTTCGAGAAGTCCATCACCTCGGGGTCCTCGGCGAGGAAGCGGAAGCAGAGGTCCTTGATCGACTGGTCGACGATGCCCGAGAGAAGGACGTTGTCCCGGATGTAGCCGTACGTCTCCGCGACGCCCGGGACGCGGGCGCGAATCTCGTCGGGCGTCCCGGGGAGGCGCGCCACCTACGCCTCGACCTCGGCCGCGGCGAGCCCGGCGGTCGTGTCGGCGAGGAACTCGCCGTGGCCGACGTTCCAGGTCTTGATGACTCGCTGCTGCCCATAGGTGAGGCAGACGAACGAGCCGAGCTCGATCACCTGCTCCTCGGAGAAGTGCTCCCGAAGGCGCGCCCAGAGCGCGTCGTCGACCCCCTCCGGGTTCCAGACGAGCATGCTGGTGTAGAGGAGCGCGGCCTTCTGCCGCTCGCTGAAGCGGTCGGAGCGCTCGAAGTCGAGGAGCTCGTCGTAGTCCGCCTCGGTGAGTCCCTGCTCTCCGCCCCGGAGAGACCGTTGCGATCCTCAGTAATGGCAGTCGATCGTCTTCGAGACATAAACCCGGCAGAGCTCCTTGAGCGGGTGCTCGACGATCCCCTCGCGGAAGATGCGGTTCCAGCCGCGCGAGAACCCCTTCGCGACCGCCGGGACGTGGTTTCGGATCGACTGCGTCTCCGGACGCGGCGTCCCGTAGCGGCGGGCGTGCTCCAGGTACTCGACGAGCTCGGGATCCGTGAGCGACGCCGGATCGACGTAGCTGATGCGGGCCACGGGAGGACGGTACCCGGTGAACGACGAGCCTAACGCGGACGTCGTCGTCGCCGGAGGCGGGCACAACGCGCTCGTCGCCGCCGCGTACCTCACGAAGGCGGGCTTCACCTGCCTCGTTCTCGACGCTCGCTCGACCCTCGGCGGCGACACCGCGACCGAGGAGCTCACGATCCCCGGGTTCTGGCACGACACCTGCTCGACGGCGCACAACCTGATCCAGGCGAGCCCGACGCTCCGCGACGACGAGCTCGGCCTCGCCGAGTACGGGCTCGAGTACATCCAGCCCGACCCCGTCGTCCACATCCCCTTCCCGGACGGGACCTGGCTGACTCAGTGGCGCGACTTCGAGCGGACGTGCGAGGAGTTCGCGAAGTTCTCGCGGCGCGACGCCGAGGCGTTCCGCCGCATGATGGAGGAGTACGACGCGGTCAAGGGCGTCTTCGGCGCCTACCGCTACACGCCGATCGGGTGGGGGCCCTCGCTCCAAGAGCGCCTCGCCGAGCGCGCGGACGGGAATCGTTGGCTTCGGCGACAGGCGGCGACCGCCTGGAGCGTGATCGAGCGCGAGTTCGAGGACTGGCATACGCGGGCCTTCATGCTCTGGATGGCGTTCATGACCCTCCAGCCGCCCGAGAACGCCGGGACTGGGCTTCTCGCCTACTCGCTCGCGTTCGGTCGGGCGCGACACAGCTGGACGCTCCCGCGGGGCGGCTCCGGCGAGCTCCCACGCGTGCTCGGCCGCGTGATCGAGGAGGGTGGCGGAACGCTCCTTCCGGGGAAGCGGGTCGCCTCGTTCGTCCTCGAGAACGGGCGCTGCCGAGGAGTCGAGACCGAGGACGGGGAGCGCCACCTGGCGCGCCGTGCCGTCCTCTCGTCGATCCACCTCAAGCATCTACCCGCGATGGCGCCCGCGAAGGCGTGGGGGGACGACTTCCTCGCCGGCATCGAGGAGTGGCAGGTCGGAGTCTCGATGTTCGTCACTCACTACGCGACCACCGAGCCGCCGTGCTACGCGGTCGATGGCGACGAGCTCACCGCGGTCGCCTCCGGAACGGCGGACTCGGTCGAGCGGATCCTTCGCGTCGGCTGGGACGTCCGCCGGGGCGCGGTCGCGACGGACGAGCCGCCCCTCCTCGTCGTCTGCCCGACGGTCGCCGACCCCGGGCGCGCGCCCGAGGGCAAGCACACCCTCAAGATCATCGGCTTCCATCCCTATGCCCTGGCCGACGGCGGCCCGAAGCGGTGGGAGGCGATGAAGGAGGACGTCTCGCGGGCGAACCTCGACCACGTCCGCCGTTACGCGCCGAACCTGACTGACGAGACGCTCCTCGCGACCCTCGTCAAGAGCCCCGTCGATCTCGAAACGCTGAATCCACACAACTGGAACGGCTCCTGCCACGGCGGGGAGATGGGCGTCTCGCAGTCGGGTGCGCTGCGGCCGCTTCCCGGGTGGGCGGGCCACCGGCTCCCGATCGCCGGGCTCTACCAGACGGGATCGACGACGCACCCGGGCGCCTCCGTCTCGGCGGGGCCGGGCCGGAACGCCGCCGCCGTGATGCTCGAGGACCTCGGGACGTCCCTCGAGGAGGTGGTTCGGTCTGGCTGACCCGCGAGTCGAGGCGGCGATCGCGACCTGGGGGCCGCGCTTCACCACGAACGGCGTCGATCCGAACGACTTCGCGCGGACGACGGCCCGGATCGAACGCTGGGACGAGTGGCTCGACGCATGGAGCGAGACGGCCCAGGTCCACCAGGAGATCGCGGAGGAGGCCGAGGCGGCGGGGAACGGGGTCACCGCCGGCGAGGCCTGGATCCACGCGGCCGTCTGCTTCCACTTCGCGAAATTCGTGTGGGTGGTCGACGTCGAGCGAAACCACGCGACGACCGAACGGGCGAAGGAAGCGCTCTACCGGGCGCACCTCCACCTCGACCCGGGGGCGGAGCGCATCGAGGTGCCGTTCGACGGGGCGACCCTCTACGGGAACCTCCGAAGACCAAGTAACAGACTGTTACTTGCCTCCCACGATCCGCCGCCGCTCGTCCTCCTCGTCCCGGGGCTCGACTCGACGAAGGAGGAGTTCTTCCGCTGGGAGGAGGTCTTTCTCGCGCGCGGGCTGGCGACGTTCTCCTTCGACGGGCCCGGGCAGGGCGAGAGCGGTTTCGAGACGAGGATCCGGGCCGACTACGAGGCGGCGGTCGCCGCCGCCCTCGACGCGCTCGCGTGGGACCGGCCCGTCGGCGCAGCCGGGGTGAGCCTCGGCGGCTACTACGCTCCGCGGGCAGCGGCTCGCGAGGCTCGGATCCGAGCCGTCGCGGGCGTCAGCGGCGCCTACAACTTCGGCGAGTGCTGGGACGGCCTGCCCGCAGTGACGCGTGAGACGTTCGAACATCATTCCGGCGCCCGCGACGAGGAGGAGGCGCGGGCGAAGGCGCACGAGCTCGACCTCGCTTCGGTGATCGGCGACCTCGAGCAGCCGGCGCTCATGGTGACGGGCAAGCGCGACCGCGTCATCCCGTGGGAGCAGACGAAGCGAATCGCGGACGAGGCGCCGAACGCGTCCTTCGTCCTCTACGACGAGGGAAACCACGTCTGCAACAACCTTCCGTACAAGTACCGCCCGCTCGTCGCGGATTGGCTCGGCCGGGAGCTTCGGCGTGTGGGATAGATTCTCGCCGTCCGAGATGGAGCGGCGCTACGCGCTCGCGCGCGACCTCATGCGCGAGCTCGAGCTCGAGGCGCTCGTCGTCTTTGGGAACTCCGGCGTCGCCCGCGGGAACATGGCGAACCCCTTCTGGCTCACGAACCACCTCGATCTCCACCACTGCTACGTGGTCGTACCGCTTGACGAGTCCGAGGAGACGGCCCTCTACACGGGGCTCACGAACCACGTGCCGAACGCGCGCGAGGTGAGCGACGTGCGCGTCATCGAGTGGGGCGGCTACGACCCCGCGGCGCGCGTCGCCGAGCGCCTCCGCACGGTCGGCGCGGCGCAGGGACGCGTGGGGCTCGTCGGCGTCAACGCTACGTTCTCGATGGGGATGCCCTACGCCCACCACGCGCGCCTGCGGGAGGAGCTTCCCGACCTCGAGCTCGCGGACGCGACTGCTCCCTATGCGGCCCTGCGCCTCGTCAAGTCGAACGAGGAGATCGAGTGGCTCCGACGGGCGGCCGCGCTGACCGACAAGGCTGTCGTCGCGCTTGCCGAGGGAGCTCGGCCCGGCATGACGGACGTGGAGCTCGTCGCGCTCGCGGAGGCGGCGTACCGGCCCGACGGCGGCATGCCGCGCATCATGTTCCTCCGCTCGATGGCGATGGACGACCCGAGCGGGTGCCTCCCGGCGCAAAACGCGTCACGACGCCGCCTCGAGGCCGGCGACGCCGTGATCACGGAGTTCAGCGCCTCGTACTGGGGCTACACCGGACAGATCCAGCGAGTCCTGTTCGTCGAGGCCGAGCCGACCGCGGAGTGGCGGCGGATGTTCGCGGCCGCGCTCGCGGCGTACGAGCGGATCGCGTCGGCGATCCGTCCCGGTGCGACGGAAGCCGACGTCATCCGCGCCGGCTCGGTGATCGGGGAAGCCGGGTACTCGATCTACGACGACCTCGTTCACGGGTACGGGGTCGACATCATGCCCCCGGTCGTCGACCGATCCTGCGTTCGCCACTGGCCGTGGGACGACGCGCGGCCGGCGCCAAGAGGGCGGGTGTTCGAGGAGGGGATGGCGGTCGTCATCCAGCCGAACCCGGTCACGCCCGACGAGCGGATGGGACTCCAGCTCGGTGACCTGAACGTCGTCCGCGCCGACGGAGTCGAGTCGCTCCACGCCGTTCCCTTCGAGCCCCTGATCGCTCCCGCATGAAGGCGGTCGGCGTCGCGCTCCTCGGAACCGGGATGTGGGCTCGCCGACTCGCGGCCGCCGTCCGCCGAACCCCCTCCCTCGAGCTCGTCACCTGTTTCGCGCCGAACGCGGAGAAGAGGGCCGCGTTCGCCCGCGACTTCGGCTGCGGGGCGGCGACGTCACTCGGGGCGGCGATCGAGGACGACCGCGTCGACGGCGTCCTCGTCGTGACGCCGAACTCGTTCCATGCGGACCACGCGATCGCCTGCGCCGAGCGCGGCCGCCACGTCTTCCTCGAAAAGCCGATCGCCGACACCCTCGCGGACGGGCTCGCGATCCGCTCGGCGTGCGAGGCGGCCGGAGTCACGCTCCTCGTCGGGCACGGATTTCGCAGGCTCGGCGCCGCCCGCGCAAGCGAACGGCTCGTGGTGGACGGGAGTCTCGGCCGCGTCGTCCTCGCGGAGGCGAACTTCTCGCTGCCGGGAACGCTGACGCCCGAGACGTGGCGCTTCTACCGGGCCACGTGCCCGGGCGGGCCGCTCCTCCAGCTCGGCGTGCATCACGGAGAGACGCTCCTGCACTGGCTCGGGAGCGCCGAGCGGGTCCGCGGCTCGTTCGCGCGGCTCGCGACGCCGGCCGAGATCGACGACGTCGCCGTCGCGCTCGTCGACCACGAGACCGGCGCGCGCTCGACGATCGCGGCGAGCTACGTCTCGCCGAAGACGTTTGCGATCCGACTCCTCGGGACCGAGGGAGTCCTCGACTACGTCACCGACATGTCGATTTGGCCGAACGCCGAACGAATGGACGAGGCGACGCAGCTCACCGTCACGACCCGCGAGGGAAAGACGGAGATCGGGTTCGAGCCGCGCGACATGCTCGTCGAGGAGCTCGAGGAGTTCGCCGGTTGCGTCCGCGGCGAGACCGAGCCCGAGACGGGAGCAGACGAGGCGCTCGCCGCCCTCGCGCTCGTCCTCGCGGCGATCGAGTCGTACGAGGGCGGTGAGCCCGTCTCGCCCGCCGCGCTCGCCCGCGCGTGAGCAACGCCCCCTGGGTCGGTCGCGCAAAGCCGCGGCGGGAGGACGCCCGCTTTCTCCGCGGCGAGGCGAAGTATCTGGACGATCTCGCCCGAGCCGGGCAACTGCATGCGGCGTTTGCGCGGAGCCCGTTCGCCCACGCCCGGATCGCGGGGATCGATACCGGCGAGGCGCTCGCCTCCCCCGGCGTCATCGCGGTCCTGACGGGAGCCGAGCTCGAGGATGTCGGTCCGCTCCCATCCGGCTCGATCGAGGACGGCGTCGTCGCGGACGCCGGCCACCCCGTCCTCGCGCGGGGAACCGCCCGCTACGTCGGGGAGCCGCTCGCGCTCGTGGTGGCCGAGACGCGCGCGCAGGCGGAGGACGCGGCGGAGCTCGTCCTCCCAGAGCTCGACCCGCTCGATCCCGTCCTCGACCCGCGAGCGGCCGCGGAGAGCGGCGCGGTCCTCGCCTCGTGGTTTTGCTCGCACGGCGACGTGGAGGGCACGTTCGCCTCGGCCGCCCGCGTCGTCTCGTCCACGACGTCGATCCCGCGCCTCGTGGCGGCGCCGCTCGAGCCGCGGGGCGCCCTGGCCGAGTACGACCGGGAGGCCGACCTTCTCACCGTCACCTGCTCCGCACAGGACCCCCACCGGCCGCTCGCGCAGCTCGCCCATGCGCTTCACCGCGAGCGGAACCGCACGCGCGTCGTCCTTCCCGACGTCGGCGGCGCCTTCGGGAGCAAGGGCGCGATCGCGCCGGAAGTCGTCGCCGTCGCCGCCGCCGCGATACGCCTCGGTCGGCCGGTGAAGTGGGCGGAGGACCGTCTCGAGAACTTCCTCGCCGCCTACCAGGGCCGCGGCGTCGAGGTGGACGCGGAGCTCGCGGTGGCCGAGGACGGCCGCTTCCTCGCCCTTCGCGCGCGCATCTTCGCCGACCTCGGCGCCTACCTGTATCCGACGACGGCCGTCCCGCCGCACACCACGGCGATGCTCCTCACGGGCGCCTACGCCCTCCCGGTCGCCGAAGTCGAGGTCACCGGCGCGGCGACGAACAAGCCGCCGACCGGCCCATATCGCGGCGCCGGCCGGCCGGAGGCCGCCTTCGTGATCGAGCGCCTCGTCGAGCTCGCCGCGCGAGAACTCGACCTCGACCCGGTGGACGTTCGCCGTCGGAACTTCGTCGCGCGCGAGGCGTTCCCGTACCGAACGCCGTTCGGGTGGATCTACGACTCGGGCGACTTCGAGCGTTGCCTCGAGCGGGCGGTGGATCTCTTCGACCTCCCGCGGTGGCGCGAGGAGCGGCGGCGGGCGAGCGCCGACGGGCGGCTCGTCGGGGTCGGGTTCGGAATGGTGATCGAGCGCTGCGGCGGCGTCTGGGAGAGCGCGCGCGTCGCGGTCGAGGCGGACGGCCGCGTCGTCGTCACGACCGGCTCGTCGCCACACGGGCAGGGCCACGAGACGACGTTCGCCCAGATCGCCGCCGACGAGCTCGGCGTGGAGCCGGACGCCGTCGAGCTTCGCTGGCGCGACAGCGGCGACGGTCCGGCCGGGATCGGGACGTTCGCGAGCCGCTCGGTCGCGATGGGCGGCTCCGCGCTCGTGAAAGCGGCTCAGGAGATCCGGGAGAGGGCGCGCGGCCATGCCGAGCGGTTGCTCGCCGGGCGCGTCGCCTGGGACGGGCGCGCCTTCGCGAACGACGGCGCTCGGGTGACGCTTGCCGAGATCGCCGCGGCGGTCGGCCGCCTCGAGGCCGAGACGCGGTTCGAGTCGGGCCTCCTGTTCGCGTCCGGCGCGTACGCCGCCGCGGTCGAGATCGAGCGGGCGACCGGACGGCTCCGCGTCCTCGCACTCGCCGCCGCCGACGACCCGGGGCGCGTGGTCAATCCGCTCCTCGCCGAGGGCCAGGTCGTCGGCGCGATCGCGCAGGGGCTCGGCCAGTGCCTGACCGAGGAGGCGGTCTACGACGAGGACGGCCAGCTTCGAACCGCGTCCTTTGCCGACTACAAGCTCCTGACTGCGGCCGAGGTGCCGCCGCTCGCGACCGCGTTCGTCGAGACGCCCTCGCCGCTCAACCCGCTCGGCGCGAAGGGCGTCGGCGAGGCGGGCGCGATCGGCGCGCCGGCAGCGATCGCGAACGCCGTCGCGGACGCGCTCCGGTTCCCGGTCGACCCGCCCTTCACCGCGGAGAAGCTTTGGCTCGCCGTGAACGGAGGGGAGGGGTGAAGCCGGCGCCGTTCGTCTACCACGACCCCGCGACGCTCGACGACGCGCTCGACGTCCTTGCCGAACACGGGGACGAGGCGAAGGCGCTCGCGGGCGGGCAGAGCCTCGTCCCGCTTCTCAACTTCCGGCTCGCGCGGCCTGAGCTGGTGGTCGACCTGAACGGGGTCGCGGAGCTCGCCTACCTTCGGAAGGACGGCGTGCTTCGGATCGGCGCCATGACGCGGGCGGCGGCGCTCGAGCGGTCGGACTCCGTTGCAAACGGCTGGCCGCTTCTTCGAGAAGCGGTGAAGCTCGTCGGCCATCCGCAGATTCGCTCGCGGGGCACCGTCGGGGGCTCGGTCGCCCACGCTGACCCTGCCGCGGAGCTCCCGGCCGCGTTCGCCGCTCTCGAAGCCCGCTTCCACGTCCGCTCGCGCCGTCGCTCCCGCACGCTCGGCTCGGACGCGCTCTTCGTCATGCAGCTCTCCACCTCCCTCGAGCCGGACGAGCTCCTCGTCGAGATCGAGGTGCCGCCGCTTCCGCCGCGGACGGGGACGGCGTTCGTCGAGCACGCGCGCGTCCACGGCGACTTCGCCCTCGCCGGCGCCGGCGTGATCGTCACTCTCTCGGAGGCGGGGACGTGCGTACGAGCCGCCGTCGCCCTCTGCGCCGCCGCTCCGACGCCCGTGCGGGCGCCTCGGGCGGAGGCGGCGCTTGTCGGAAGCCCGATCGACGGGGAAGCGGCTCGGGCGGCGAGCGAGCTCGCGGCCGACGCCGTCGAGCTGCCCGCGTCGCAGCGACCGTACCGCCGCGCGCTCGTCGCCGAGCTCGCCCGGCGCGCCGTCCTCGCGGCGGCCGGGAGGGCGGCGCGATGAGCCGGCGAATCGCCATCGACCTGAACGGCCGGCGATACGAGAGCGAGGTCGAGGAGCGGAGGCTCCTCTCGGACTTCATACGCCACGACGCGGGCTTGACCGGGACGAACGTCGGGTGCGAGCACGGCGTCTGCGGCGCGTGCACCGTGCAGCTCGACGGCGAGCCCGTCCGCTCGTGCCTCATGCTCGCGGTGCAGGCGGACGGCCACGCCGTCCGGACGGTCGAGGGCCTCGCAAGCGGCGCCGCGCTCCACCCGCTCCAGCAGGCGTTCCACGAGGCCCACGCCCTCCAGTGCGGCTTCTGCACGCCGGGCTTCCTCATGTCGCTCGAGGCGTTCCTTCGCGAGCGGCCCGATCCGACCGAGGACCAGATCCGCGAGGCGCTCGCCGGCAACCTGTGTCGCTGCACCGGCTATCTCGGGATCATCGACGCGGTCGCGCTCGCGGCCGAGCGGATGCGCGGCGAGGAGCGGCTGCCGGAGCGCCGCTAGCCGACCGCGGCGACGATCTCGTCCGAGAGGCTCGCGAAGGCGCGCAGGAACTCCGTCCGCTCGCGCTTGAAGCGCTCCACCATCGCTCGGTACTCGTCGGCGCGCCCCTGCGCCTCGTAGAGCCGATGGGGCTGCAGGACGTCGAGATCCTCTCGGTCGATCCCCGGGACTTCCGTAGCGACGAGGTAGCCGAAGTCACCGTCGTGCTCCCACGAGAGCGTCCCCTCGGCGATCGCCTTCACGATCGCGGAGGAGTGCGCAATCCGCACCTTCTTCGCACGCTCGTCGCCGACCTTGCCACCGACGCTCCCCGTGTTCATCAGGTAGACGTCGAGCGGGTTGTCCTCGAGGAGCTCGAGGAAGCGGTTTCCCTGCAGGTCGTGGGGAAGCGGGAAGAACGGGTTCGTTCCGGGCACGCGCAGGAACTTGCCCTCCTCGGCGGCGCCACCTGCGCTCGTCCCCGTCGTCTCGCCCAGCATGAAGAAGGCGGCCGCCTGCGGCCCTTCGAGCTTTGCGACCGCCGGGATGATGTTCTCGTTTCGGTTCAGGACGAGCAGGAAGTGCGCCTCGTCGATCGGGCGCCTCGCGGCCGACTCGATGACCTCGAACGGGAACGTCGCCCGACCGTTCTTCGTGTACGAGGTGTCGAAGAAGTCGACCTCGTCGCCCGTCTGCGAGACGTTCTCGAGGTACGAGCGCGGCTGCGTGACCGCCCCGTAGATCGTCGGCTCGTCCTCGGGGCTCAAGGCGAACGTCTTCGCGAAGCACCCATTCTCGGTCGCGTAAACCTTCCCGTCCGGCATCCAGGCGACGAAGTCGTCCTGCACGGGAAGCGACCCGTTCTGCCGCGTGAACGTCGTCGTCGTCTTCCCCGTCCCGGAAAGACCGACGATCATGGCGACCCGATCGCCGCGCTGCGTCGGAATGACCTTGCAACCCGCGTGGAGCGGCAGCCCGCCCTGCTCGTAGACGAGCTTGTTCCACATTCTGAGGATCCCCTTCTTCGACTCGCCGAAGTAGTCCGAGTTGAAGACGCGGTTCACGCCGAGCTCGAGGTCGACGATGATGAGGCGGTCTTCCGGCCAGCCGGGCGCCTCGAGGTTGGGGGTGTAGATCACGGTCAGCTCGGGCTCGAACGTCTCGCGGTCGTCGACCGGGAACCAGAGCTCCTGCTGCATCCCCGCGACGTTCGCGTTCGCGGCCTCGATGTAGAGCCGGACGGGGACGCGAAACTCGGGTTGCGCCCCCAGGTAGCCGTCGACGACGACCATCTCCTGCTCGGCGATGTAAGCGTCCTGGCGGTCTGCCCACTCCGTCGCCTCCTCGCGCGAGATCGTCCGCGGGACGCCGGGGTCGGGGTCGTCCGAGACGACGAACGTCGACGGGGTCGAACGCGCGAGGACCCTCGTCTGGACGTTCAGGTTCCCGTACCGGGTCCAGCGGGCGTTCGGCATCCTGGCCGCGAGCTGCTGCAGCTCCTCGGGGCTTGGGTTCTCGTGGACGACGGTCGCTTCGGGCAGCCGGAAGAGCGCCTTCACGCAATCACTCCTCTCGCCAGGTGGAGGGGCGGGTGGGCCCCGGAAGCGCTCATTGTAGCCGGGTTCTTGCCCCGAGCGGGCAGCCGCGAACCCCCGCCGGCTCCGTGAGCCGGCGACC
>JALZGN010000301.1 GCA_030861005.1 Actinomycetota bacterium | reverse complement strand
ACGCTGATTCCGTAGCGGTGTAACTCTTTCCGCCCGTTAAAGTCGCAATTTGCGGTCGATACCAGTACTTCACCTCGTGACGAATGGCCAATCGGCGTACAGTGGGACCCCTTGGAGTCGGGTGTCTGCGGGGAGCACGCGCTTTTGCCGCAGGAGTAGCGTCCCCCGCCCCGACTCCAAAATTCGCCGCATTGTCGCCTCACGGGTGTTTCGCCACGCCCTCCTAACAGGCACCCGGTTGGCAGGCTCAACCCGCGGTCGCGCAAAACGGCGACAGCCGGCCACCGCGAGGGGCTTCCAAGCGAAGGGATTCCTTGCAGGGCCAGCCTCTTCGCTCGCGCCGGAGCGGCCAAACCGAGAACCGCCGCGCACTGTTCGGAAACGCCGCGCACGAGCGCATGGCGGGACTCGCCGGAAAGCGCCCCGCTTTAGCTGAGGGATTTCCACGAAAGGCGCGGAATTTCCGCCATAGACTTACCCCTTTTCCAGATTCTCCGGCGCGCGACCTCCGGGACGTGTAGTGTGGGCTCTAGCAGCGAGAAGACGATTCTCGACGCCGCACGTAAGGGCGCTGCGCTTCCTCTCCTCTTTGTCACGAGTCTCCTCTTGTGAGGAGTCGCGGGAACTCCGCCCGGCGGCCCCGTTTTCGTCGCGCGGGCGCCACAGCCGAGGAAAGGAGCTCTATGACCTCGGACCAAAACAAAGCGATCGTCCGCCGTGCCTTCGAGGAGCCCTGGAAGGGGAACCTCGACCTCGTGGACGAGGTGGTGGCAAGCGACTACGTCGGGCACGATCCGGCGAGCCCCGATCCGCTCCAGGGTCCCGACGGGGTGAAGGAGTTCATCTCGACCTACCGCGAGGCGTTTCCCGACGCGCGGATCCGGGTCGAGGAGCAGCTCGCCGAGGGCGACCTGGTCGCGACCCGCTGGAGCGGGCGCGGCACCCACGAGGGCGAGCTGATGGGGATCGAGCCCACCGGCAGGCGGGTAACCGTCTCCGGCCTCACGATCTCCCGCCTCGAGGAGGGCAAGATCGTCGAGGAGTTCCAAAACTGGGACACCTTCGGAATGCTCCAGCAGCTCGACGCCATCCCGGCGATGGCGCGCGCCTAGCCCGCACCGTCGTAGAGCAAGGGGCCGTCTTCGGGCGGCCCTTTGCATGCTCGCCGTGCGCCGGCGGCTCGGGGGACATGCAAGTGGGAAGCCGCCGAAACCAAATGCCTTGAAGCCGAACGCCGCCGACTCCTTCGGCCCCTCCGCCAGCGTGAGAGGTCGGTAGCTGACACGCTCGCGCTACCCCGACTCGTTCGAGTGCGCGATCGCGTCGCGGACATCCGCGGGGCGGTAGCCGTCCTCGAAGGTCGCTCCGTGTGGAGCAACGGCGCCGCCGTCGGCAATCGGTCTCCGCTTGGGCTATGAGGGCCACGAAATGTTGTCAGTGAAGAAGATTCCGCGCCGGGCGGCGTGGTCGCGGCGTATCGAACTCGAAACGTCCGCGCTCGCATCGACCATGATCCCCCGAGATGCGCTCCACCGTCGGGAGGCTAACGACGAGGACGACCGTACGGCTCGCTGCGCAATGAAGGAGGTGCGCTTGTGGATCGTAGGGCTCGGCACGGTCGGCCAGTGGCTCCTCCGTGCCGTGCACGAGCACGCCGCGACGCTCGAAGGCCACTACGGATTCGTTCCGATGGTGACAGGCGTCGCCAGCGCGCGAGATGGCTTCGTCCAAAACGCGGATGGCCTCGACCCGCTGATTGTGCTTGAGCACGTATCCACCAGGCGGCCGCTCATAGAGCTTCCTGGCGTGCGACATTGGCAGAGCGCGGCCGAGGGTCTCGGCGCGACCGAAGCCGACGTGCTCGTCGAGGTGACCCCGAGTCCGGCTGAGAGCGGCGAGCCCGGCTCCACGCACATGCGGGAGGCTCTGCGGCGCGGGATCTCGGTGGTGACTTCCAACAAGTGGCCGGTTGCGTTGCACGGTGTCGAGCTCGTCGAGCTCGCGCGCGAGCAGGGCGTTGCCTTCCGGGCCGAGTCGACGGTCATGTCGGGCACGCCGGTCCTGAGCACCCTCGTGGACGGCCTAGTGGGCACGACGCCGACCGCCGTCCGCGGCATCCTCAACGCGACCGCCAACTTCATCCTCACGCGAATGGAGGAGGGTCAGTCGTACGAGGCCGCTCTTAGCGAGGCGCAGGACCTGGGACTGGCCGAGCGCGACCCGACGGCGGACGTCGAGGGCTACGACGCAATGGCAAAGGCGATGATCCTCGCGGGGCTCGTGTTCGGGAGGCAATTGCGCGCCGGGGATGTCGTGCGCCGCGGGATCAGCGGGATCGACCGAGCGCAGATCAAAGCTGCGAGGGCAGGCGGGGCTCATGTCAAGCAGCTCGTGACGGTCGAGTTCCCCCGCGCGGA
>JALZGN010000271.1 GCA_030861005.1 Actinomycetota bacterium | reverse complement strand
ACCGGCCTCCGCCGGTCGCGCGTGCCGTTCAACGTGAGGGAGGCTCACGCCGTCGCGGCGGCGCGCTCGATCGCTTTCCCGGCGAGGCGGTCGAGCGCCTGAACCGAGAGCTCGAGATGCTCTCGCTTCGTGTCCTCGAGCTTCGTGTGCGAAAGGCCGCGCAGGCTCTGGACGAAGAGCATCACCGTCGGGACGCCCGCTCTCGAAACCTCGGCCGCGTCGTGGAGCGGCCCGCTCGGGAGGCGATGCGATGTGCCCGCGACCTCCTGAACGGCCTCGTCGGCGAGCTCGATCAACGCGTCGTCGAAGAGGATCGGCTCGATAGCCCAGATCCGCTCCCAGGAGACGTCGACGTCCTCCTCACCCGCGAAGCGCGCGCTCGCCTCCTTCGCCTCCTGGAGCATCCGCGCGAGCTTCGCCGAGTCGAGGTGGCGCTGGTCGAGGAGCTGCTCGGCGGTCTCGACGACGGACGTGACGATCCCGGGCTTGCAGACGACGTTGCCGGATGTGCAGACAGCTCCCTCGCCGGTCGCTCTCGCGATATCGCGGATCTCGAGGGCGAGCTTCGCGGCCCCGGCGAGTGCGTCGCGGCGCCGGTCCATCGGCGTCGAGCCGGCGTGCGCCGCCTGGCCCGTCCACGTGATCTCGTGGCGCTCGACGCCGAACGTGCCGAGGACGACGCCGAGCGGGAGGTCGAGCGACTCGAGCACCGGGCCCTGCTCGATGTGGAGCTCGAGGTAGGCAGCAGCGCCTTCGAGCTGACGGCGCGCCGCGACCGCTCGCTCGAGGTCGACGCCGTGGCCGCGGAGCGCGTCGGGGAGCGCGACGCCCTCGGCGTCCCTCCGCTGCCGGAGCTCCTCCTGGTCCGTCATCGAGCCCGCAGCGGCACTCGAGCCGAAGAGCGAGCGGCCGAACCGCGCCCCCTCCTCGTCCGCCCACTCGACGAGCCGGACACTCGTCGGCGGCTCGCCCTCCTCGACGACTCGCCGGACGACCTCGACGCCCGCCATCACGTTCAGCGCACCGTCGAGCCAGCCGCCGTTCGGGACCGAGTCGATGTGGCCGCCGATCAGGACGGGACGGTCGACGCGGCCCCGGAGCGTCCACCACTGATTCCCCGCGTCGTCGATCTCGTGCTCGAGGCCAAGCCCGGCGAGCTTCGCGCGGAGCCAGTCGCGCGCCCGTTCCCACGTGTCCGTCCACGCGACCCGCTGGGCGCCGTTCTCGTCGCCCGTCAGCTCGCGAAGCTCCCGGAGCTCGTCCACCGTACGGCTCGGCTGGAGAGGCATCGGCGCGGAGCGTAAAGACCGCGCCTCGCCGTTTCAAAGCGATCGTCTCCATGTGGTAAAGAAGCGGAGAGCGACGGCGAAAGGAGCGCGCATGAAGAGCGTCACCGACGAAGCCCGCGTCGACGACCTCAGCAGGGTCAACCTCGACGATCTCGCGGTCAAGACCGACGCCGAGGTGGACGAGATCGACCGGCGCGTCGCGGGCTCGCCCTACTTCAATCGAGATCTCGCGCCGGCCGGACCGTCGCGGCGGACGTGGAGCACGTGGAACATCACCGCCATGTGGATCGGGATGTCGGTCGTGATCACGACGTACACGCTTGCGTCGGGCCTCATGGCGAGCGGGATGAACTGGTGGCAGGCACTTCTCACGATCACGCTCGGGAACCTGCTCGTGCTGATCCCGATGGTCCTGAACGCGCACTCCGGCGTCCGATACGGGATTCCGTTCCCGGTCTTCGTCCGCGCCTCGTTCGGAATCCGCGGCGCGAACATCGCTGCCATCGCGCGCGCGCTCGTCGCGTGCGGCTGGTTCGGGATCCAGACCTGGCTCGGCGGCCTCGCCCTCGACGCTCTGCTCACGCAGCTCTGGGGCGGCTGGGCCGACATGGGGTGGCACCGCGGATTTGCGTTCGCGATCTTCTGGCTCTTCCAGGTCGCGATCATCCTGAATGGCATGGAGGCCATCAAGTACCTCGAGTCGTGGGCTGCACCGCTTCTCCTGGGAGGTGGCATCGCGGTCTTGACCTGGGCGTTCATCGAGGTCGGAAGCATCAGCGAGCCGTTCTCCTCGGGGCCGCAAGGCCAGCTCGAGAAGGCGGGGCCCGGCTTCTGGACGCTCTTCTGGCCCTCGCTCGCGGCGAACGTGGGCTACTGGGCGACGCTCAGCCTGAACATCCCCGACTTCACCCGCTTCGCGCAGAGCCAGCGCTCGCAGGCGATCGGCCAGGCGATCGGCCTGCCGCTCACGATGGCCGCGTTCAGCTTCATCGGGATCGCCACGACGGCGGCCACGATCGTCATCTACGGCAAGCCCATCTGGGATCCGATCGCGCTCATGAACCAGTTCGACAGCGCGGCCGTGCTGATCCTGGCGATGATCGTCATCGTCGCGGCTCAGGTCTCGACGAACATGGCGGCGAACGTCGTCGCACCCTCGAACGACTTCTCGAACCTCTGGCCGCGCGTCATCTCGTTTCGGACCGGCGGCGTGATCACGGCGGTCATCGGGATCCTGATGTTCCCGTGGAAGATCTACGAGGATCTCGCCGCGTACATCTTCACCTGGCTCGTCGGGTACGGGAGCCTCCTCGGCGCGATCGCCGGCGTCATGATCGTGGATTACTGGCTGATCCGGCGAGAGCGACTCGAGCTCGTCGAGCTCTACAGCGCCAGCCCGCGCGGGCGCTACTGGTACTCGAGCGGCTTCAACTGGCGAGCGATCGCCGCGGTCGTGGTCGCGGTGGCGCCGGTCGTCCCCGGGTTCATCGAGGCCGCGACGACCGAGGGGGGCGTCGTCCCGAACCCCGACCTGCTGGACCGCTTCTACACCTACGGGTTCGGGTTCACCTTCGCCGTCGCCGCCATCCTCTACTTCGTCCTCATGCGGGCGACGGCGCCGAGACCCGAGCCCGCCTACGCGACGCGCTGATCCCGGGGTCGCAACGCGTGGCCGCGGGAGGGATACTTCCGGCGGCCACGCTGTCTCCGCGCGGAGGGTAAGAACGATGTCCGTACTGATCAAGGACGGCCGAATCATCACCGCGGCCGATGACTACGTCGGCGATCTCTACGCCGAGGGCGAGCGGATCGCGCTCGTCGGTGAGTCGCTCGACGTCGACGCCGACCGGACGATCGACGCGTCCGGGAAGTACGTCCTTCCGGGGTGCGTCGACCCGCACACCCACCTCGACATGCCTTTCGGCGGCACGACGACGATCGACGACTTCGAGTCGGGGCACATCGCGGCGGCCTTCGGCGGTACGACGTGCCACGTCGACTTCATCATCCAGCCGAAGGGGGCGACCTTCGCCGAGGCGCTGGAGACCTGGCACGCGAAGCGCGAGGGCAAGGCGCTCATCGACAACGGGTTCCACATGGCGGTCACCGACCTACGGGAGGGCGGCTCCCTCGAGGAGCTCGCGGGGCTTCCCGATCAGGGCGTCACCTCCTACAAGCTCTTCATGGCCTACAAGGGCGCGATCATGGTCGACGACGAGACGCTCTTTCGCACCATGCAGGTGGCCGCCGAGACGGGCGCGCTCGTCATGGTCCACGCCGAGCACGGCGACGCAATCGACGTCCTCGTCAGGCAGGCGCTCGCCGAAGGAAAGACGGAGCCGCGCTACCACGCCCTCACGCGCCCGCCGGAAACCGAGGGCGAGGCGACGAACCGGGCGATCCAGCTCGCGCGCGTGGCGGGCTGCCCGCTCTACGTCGTCCACGTCTCGTGCGCCGAGGCGGTCGAGCCGATCGCGCTCGCCCGCGAGAAGGGGTGGGACGTCTGGGGCGAGACGTGCACGCAGTACTTCTTCATCGACTACACGTTCCTCGAGCGGCCGAACTTCGAGGGCGCCAAGTACGTGTACACGCCCCCGCCGCGCCCCGTCGAGAACCAGGGGGTGCTCTGGAACGCGGTGCGGACGGACGTCCTGTCGGTGATCTCGACCGACCACTGCGCGTTTCTCTGGGACGGCCAGAAGACGCTCGGGCGCGACGACTTCTCGAAGATCCCGAACGGTGGCCCCGGGCTCGAGAACCGGCTCCACATGATCCACGAGTTCGGGGTCCGTCGCGGCCGGCTGACGCTGAACCGCATGGTCGAGCTCCTCTGCACAAACCCCGCGAAGCTCTTCGGGCTCTACCCGCGCAAGGGCACGATCGCCGTCGGCTCCGATGCTGACCTCGTCATCTTCGACCCGAAGCGACGGCAGACGATCACCGCGGCGACGCAGCACTCGAAGGCCGACTACAACCTCTACGAGGGGACGGAGGTAACCGGTGCGCCCGACGTCGTGCTGCTGCGGGGGAACGTGATCGTCGACCGGGGCGAGCTCGTCGCGGAGCCCGGAAGCGGTCAGTTCGTCCGGCGCGCCCGTTTCGGGGAGCAGCTCGCCCCCGCCGCCGCGATTACGGCGGCGCCGTGACGGGGTAAAAGCGGCGCACTCAAGCGAGACGCCGCCGGCGCGGGCGGCGGAAGGGAGGGAGGATGCCCGGAATCGGGCTCGGAGGGATTCTCGTCATCGTCGGGATCGTTCTGATCGTCCTCGGATACTGGATCTGGGGCATCATCATCGCGCTCATCGGCCTGATCGCGTTCGGCGGGTTCGCGCGGGGGCGCTGGTACTGACGCCTCGTCCGAGGGGGAGCCGCAGACGGCGCGCGAGGTCTAGCCGGCGGCGGTCGCGAGGCCGGGACGGACGAGCCGCGGAGGGCGGGCGAGGCCGGCCTCGTTCACCCGCGGATTGAGCGGCTCCGAGAGCGGCGGAGCGTCGAAGCTCGCCCGCGTCCGCTCGCTCTCCGGCGTTCCGTAGAGCGTCGTCCGCTGACGCGGCGTTCGCCCGATCGCGCGGATGGCCGCCTCCATTCGCTCGGGCGGCATCTCCTGGCCGTGGCTCGCGCCCGCGGCGCGTGAAATCGACTCGTTCATGAGCGTCCCGCCCAGGTCGTTGGCGCCGGCCCCGAGCGCTGCCTGCGCCCCCTCGATCCCGAGCTTGACCCACGAGGCCTGCACGTTCGTCACCCACGGGTGGAGCGCAAGGCGACCGACGGCGTGCATGAGCAGCGCCTCGCGGAACGTCGGGCCCGGCCGGGCGAGCCCCTTGAGGAAGATCGGCGCCTCCATGTGGACGAAGGGGAGAGGGACGAGCTCGGTGAAGCCGGCCGTGCGCTTTTGCTGCTCGCGCAGACGCAGGAGGTGTCGCGCCCAGCTGCGCGGGCCCTCGACGGAGCCGAACATGATCGTCGTCGTCGAGCGGAGGCCGACGCGGTGCGCCGTGTCATGCACGCGAAGCCATTGCCCCGTGCTCACCTTGTCGGGGCAGAGGACCCGGCGGACCTCGTCATCGAGGATCTCGGCCGCCGTCCCCGGAAGCGACGCGAGGCCGGCCGCGCGCAGCCGCTCGAGGTAGGGGTGAAGGTCGCAACCGAGCGTGGCTGCCCCCTGCCAGACCTCGAGGGCTGAGAACGCGTGCACGTGGAGGTCGGGCAGCGACTCCTTGACTGCTCGGCAGACGTCCACGTAGTAGTCCCCCGTAAAGCTCGGATGGATGCCGCCCTGGAGGCAGATCTCGACGGCGCCGCGATCCCACGCCTCCCTCGCCCGGCGGACGATCTCGTCGAGCGGGACGAGGTACGGGGCGCCGCGGAGATTCGCCGCCAGCTTCCCCTTCGAGAACGCGCAGAAGCCGCAGCGGAAGTAGCAGACGTTCGTGTAGTTGACGTTGCGGGTGACGACATAGGAGACGGTGTCGCCGCACACTTCCCGCCGTAGCCGGTCGGCGGCGGCGAGGACGGCCCGAAGCTCGTCCCCGCGCGCCTGGAAGAGGGCGGTCACGTCGTCCTCTTCGAGCTCGACCTCCTCGCGCGCCTTCGCCAGCGCGGCGCCTACTGGGCGCGACAGTTTGGGCCGGCTTCCGTTTCCCACGCGCGCGCTCGCCGCCCCTGCGCTGACCCGCGAGGGGGTAACTAGGGGGGTCCCCCGGGGGAAATCGCGCGAACGCTCGCCGTCGTTCGGCGCCGGGAGGACGCTCGTCGGCGGTGCGACCGCGCCGCCCGCCGCCCACCCGTCCTCGCGCGCGAGCCCGCTC
>JALZGN010000234.1 GCA_030861005.1 Actinomycetota bacterium | reverse complement strand
TCGTTCTCGCGCCGCTCGAGCTCCCGCGCCCGGGAGGCGACCATCTCTTCCCGCTCCGCGAGACGACGGTCCTGCCGCTCGAGTCGTGTGCGATGGGACTCGGTCAGCGTCTCTGCGGTCGCGAGATCGGCCTCCCTCGCCGCTAACTCGTGCTCGCGGGCGGTGAGCCGCGCCGCGAGCTCGTGGAGCTCGCGGCTACGCTCCTCGACGCGCTCGACGCGCTCGATCGCCGCCTCACGCCGTTCCAGCTCGGCCGCGCGGGTGGCGAGCTCGCGTCGCTCCTCGGCGACGTCGAACCCGGCGCGCTCCCGCGTCCGTGCCGCCTCCTCGAGCGAGCAGACGGCTTTCTCCGCCTCCCTATGCGCCGCCTCTTCGGCGCCCAGCTTCTCCCGAAGCTCGGCGATCCACCGCTCCTGCGCGTCCACGCGGCGCACCTGCTCACAGGCGAAGCGGTGGCGCTCCTCGCGCTCGCGCTGCTCGGCGTCGAGCCGCCTCGTGAGTTCGTCGACCTGGCCTCGGAGTCGCGAGTTCTCTCCGTCGCGTGCCTCGAGCTCGCTGACGAAGTCCTCGATCTCCGCGACCTCGACCTCCTGCGACGGCTGCAAGCGCGCGAGTCGTCGCTCGAGCTCCTCGGCGCGAGCCTCGGCCGCGGCCACCTCCGCCCGTCGCTCCTCGAGCTCGGCGAGGAGGGCGGCGAGTCGGCCGCCCCGCTCGTCCGCCAGCTCGTCGACGACGTCGGTCGCGCTCCGAAGGAAAAAGTCCTCGATGCTGCGTCGTAAGCGGGACATCCTCGCCTCCGCGTTCCGCCGCAGGGTCGTCGTCTCGCTCTCACTGAACTCGCGTCGGGAACGGCGCGCAATGCCCCGCCCGGGGGTCGCTGCGAGAGAGTGCGTCCGCGCGGCGAGCGGGCGCGCGGACGGGTCGCGGGAATCGCGGCGCCGACGCGCTAACCGGCAGCGGCCCACGCGCCGACGCCACCGAGGCGCTCGGCCGCGATTCGGGTGACATACCCGGCGGGAGGGTCGGGCATCGGTGGGAACTTGACGTCCGGTCCGAGGTAGACGTGAGCGAGGCGCTGCAGGAGCTCGGGCGCGCCGCCCTCCGCGATCCGCGCGCGCCCGTGCACGACGAGGTACTCGCGGAGCCCGAACTCGTTCACCCGCGCCGTCTCGAGCGAGAGCGCGACGCGAGGGTCGCGCTCGATGTTCCGGAGCTTCTGCTGCCGCCGGAGGTGACCGGCGACGATCTCGTCCCCCTCGAGCCCGACCAGACGCACGTCACCTGCGGCGTCCCATCGCGGTTGAGCGTGACGAAGTGGGCGAGCGCGTCCGACTCGAGCACCTGACGCGCGTCGGGCGGCAGGACCATCAGCGCGCTCTCGCCGCGTCGGCCGTCGATGAAACGGCAGCGGCGAGCCGCCGGACGCCGTCGTCGATCTCGTCCTCCCTCACGCGGCTGAAGGAGAGCCGAAGGTTCGTTTGGCCGCTGCCCGGGTCGGGGAAGAAGGGAGCCCCCGGCACGACGGCGACGCCCGCCTCGAGCGCGCGCGCGGCGACCACCGCTCCATCGGCGCCGACGTCGAGCCACACGAAGAACCCGCCCTCCGGCCGCGTCCACGAGACGAGACCGTCGAGGTGTCGCTCGAGCGCGGCGAGGAGGAGGTCGCGGCGGCCGCGATAGAGCTCGCACGCAGCGGCTACCTGCTCGTCGAGGAGGCCGCGCCGTCCGTACTCCTCGAGGAGCCGTTGCCCGAGCGCGCCGGCGCACTGGTCGGTGTTCTGCTTCGCCCAGACGAGCTTCGAGACGATCTCCGCCGGGCCCGCCGCCCAGCCGAGACGGACGCCCGGGAAGAACGTCTTCGAGAAGGTGCCGGCCTGGACGACGACGTCGGGCGCGAGCGCCCAGAGGCTCGGCGGCCGCTCGCCGCCGTACGCGAGCTCCCGGTAGGCGACGTCCTCGACGATCAGGAAGCCGGCGCGGCGCGCGAGCTCGACGAGCGCCTCGCGCCGCCCTGGCGCAAGGGAGACGCCCGCCGGGTTCTGGTAGTCGGGAATCGTGTAGAGGAGCTTCGGCGCGCCGCCGGCCTCCACGACGCGTTCGAGCGCCTCGACGTCGAGGCCGTCGTCGTCGAGCGGAACGCCCGTCACGCGCGCCTCAAAGCTCTGGAACGCCATCACCGCGCCGAGGTACGTCGGCGCCTCGACGAGAACCGTGTCGCCCCGGTCGACAAACGCCTTCCCGAAGAGCTCGAGCGCCTCGACGGCTCCGCTCGTGAGCATGAGCTCAGGCTCGGCGGGGCGTCTTCCTTCCAGTCGCTCGAGCCGGTCGGCGACGAAAGCTCGCGGCCCCGGAAGTCCTTGCGTCGGCGAGTACTGAAACGGCGTCGGGTCACCCTGCTCGACGAGCTCGCGAAGGATGTCCGCGAGCGCCGCGCCGGGAAACGTGGCGGGATCCGGAAACCCGCCCGCGAACGAGACGACGTCCCGGGCGCCGGCGAGCGCGAGGATCTCGAGCAGGCCCTCGCCCGCGCCGCCGCGCGTTCGAGCCGCGAAGAGCGCGTCCCAACGCCGGACCGTCTCGCCGACCGCCATCGCGCGCATTCTGCCGTCCGGCACCGCCTCGCGCGCGACCGACCAATCGCGCCCGTCTCTCGCAAGTAACAGTTTGTTACTGACTCTGCGGTGCGTCGGCGTCGCGGCGGCGCCCGCTAGGAGGGCCAGCGCGGCTCGGCGGAATTGGCCGCCGGCGCCGCTTGCCACTCCTCGCGCACCGGCGAGAAGACGTCGATCAGGACGGTCCCGCCGGGGCCCGCCTCGGCGGTGTGCGGCACGTTCGCTGGGATGACGTACACGCTCCCCGGGCGGAGCTCCTTCGTCTCGTCCCCGATTCGGAAGAGAACGGAGCCGCTGAGGACGACACCGAACTGCTCGTGCGGATGACTGTGCTCGGGCGCGACCGCGCCCGGGTCGAGCTCGACGACGCCCAGGGTCATCCGCTCGCCGTGGACGTTCCGGGCGTTGATTCCGTCCCAGATCCGTTGGCGCGCCATCGCCGGGAGCTCGTGGAAGGCGTCGATGCGCGCGAGCGTAGCGCGTGACGCGAGCAAAGGAGGAGGACAGGAGCGCGGGCGTTGAACTCAACTATCGGGGAGTTGTCTTCGAGTGCGGGAGGCTGTATCGAATGGATGTGCCCCTTTGCGGCTTTCCGGGGTGCGTCTGCGGCTATCGGAAGAAAGAAGGTGCGACGACGTGGCTACTTCTCACGTGAATGAGTGGGACCACATCTGCCTTGGCTGCGGCGGCTACGTGGCCGACGTGCTCTGGCGTTTGCGATCGATCCTCTGCCACGACTGTCGCGACCTCCGACGCGGCGTCGATCCGGTTCTCCTCGAGGGGTGGGCTGAGGCTCGACGTCAGGAGGCGGAGAGACGCGGAGAGATGCTCCGCGCCTGAGCGGCGTTCACGCCACCGTTCGCCCGCCACGCTGACCGAGGCCGGTGCGCCCCGCGGCGTGCTGGGTCAGGCCCCGTTCAGAAAGAGCGAAACGACGAAGCCGAGCGAGGCCGCCGCGAGCACCGCAACCGAGTACAGCAGGATCTGGTAGCGCCGCGACGAGACGACGTCCGCCGCCTGCTCAACGCCGGTCGCCAGCGCGGTTCCGACGCGCCTGAGAGCACGGAAGGGAGCGGTCGCGTAGGAAGCGGTTCGAAGCGCTAGTTCTCTCATCCGGCGCCACGACCTCGTTACGACCCCGGGGCGACGCGCTGCAACCACGCGAGCTCCCTCGACCGCCGGCGTCGCGGCAGGCCGAACGGTCGTGGTGCTCGAGCCGAGGGATCCCGCGCGGAATTTCGGGCCGGGCGCGCCGGTGCCCGTCCGTACCGGGGACGCGGAGCCGCGACGAGCGAGAGCGCTTGGAACGGTCGCGACTCGCCTCGCGACGGGGCGAGCGACAAGCAGTACGACGAGCAGAGCGAGGAGCGACACCACGAGCACCGCAACCATCTGGAGCGTGCGCGAGTCGAGGCCGAGGCCCGACGATGGCTCGTCCTCGCCTCTTACGTCTCTCCCGGGCGCCGGGCTCGTGCCTGCAGGTTGCTGCGTCGTGCCTGCAGGTTGCTCCGAGCCTTGCTCCGGCGCCGTCTCCTCCCCCGTCCCATTCTGTTCGTCCGTCCGAATCCGAGCCTTTCCGTGACTCGGATCGAGCGGGTACGTCTTCCAGAGTTGGGATGGAACGCGGCTGCCGCCACGGTTTTGGCCCTGCGCCGCCGGCGGCTCCGCAAGGACGAGCACGAGGACGAGAACGAGGGCGACGCCAACGAGAGCGAGGACAACGCGGGGCGGTCGCAGCCTCGTGACGCTCGTCATCAGCGAATCGTGAGCGGAGTCCCGACGGGCATGAGCCGCGAGAGCCGGAGGATGTCCGAATTGCGCATACGGATACAGCCGTGCGAGACGCGACCGGGAAGGAGATCTGGACGGTCGGTCCCGTGAATGCCGACGAAGCCGCCGGCCGGCCAGTCGGTGAGGACTCGCGAACGCGCGCTCGTCCCGAACGCGAGGGGGCCGTACATCGGGCTCGCGTACCCAGTGAGGCGGTTTCGAATGTAGAACTCCCCTCGAGGGGTCGGCCAAGACGGCTTGCCGACGCCGATATCGGCACGGAAGATCTCTCGCCCGTTCCGAAAGAGCGTCGCCCGGAGCGACTCAAGGTCGACGACGAGGTGAGTCGTCACGGTTGCGTAGCCTCCGAGGGCCTCGCGAGCGACCCAACCCGTGTTCGGCCGGCCGAGCACGGGTAGTCGCACGCGGATCCACAAGCGACCACCCTCGTCGACTCGCCTACCGAGGACGAGGACGATGTTCGACGTTCCTTCCGGCGTCAACCTCTCCACCCATGCGACCTCGGGAGCGCGAGCGCTCGGCCGCGCGTAAGCCGAAGCTGGCGTGCGGACGACGGCCCAGCGTGACGAGTGCGCCGACGAAGGGAGGAACGCCGGCTTCCCCGGCACGAACGCGGGTCTGACCGGCGTCGGAAGGCCGGTCAACTCCGCCCGACGGTCGCGCGCGGACGTCCCCGAGGCGCCGTTCGACGCGCCTTCCTGCGAGGCCGAGGACGATCGAACCGCGATCGCCAAGCCGACGGGAACGACGAGCGCCGCCACCAAGGCGAGAGCGACGATCACCCTCCGCGCTACCGAGGACGCGCTCGTTTTCACCCGA
Organism: Actinomycetota bacterium; assembly: GCA_030861005.1. Taxonomy (GTDB): domain Bacteria; phylum Actinomycetota; class Thermoleophilia; order Gaiellales; family Gaiellaceae; genus JALZFU01. Next base: position 90 of record JALZGN010000234.1, on the reverse strand, counting down.
CGAACTTCGGCGCGGCTCGACCCGTGGTCTTGGGAACGAGCGTGCTGATGAAGCGCGTGGAGGCGACGATCCGATCCACCTCTCCAACTG
>JALZGN010000218.1 GCA_030861005.1 Actinomycetota bacterium | reverse complement strand
CGCTCTGCAACATCTTCGGCGGGCGCAGGAGCCCATGCTCGCGCACGTCCTGCGTCGCTTCTGCGAGCGCCCGGTACGACGCGTTCGACTTGGGTGCGCAGGCCAGGTAGATCGCCGCCTGCGCGAGGTTGAGCCGCGCCTCGTCGATCATGAGCGGCGAGAGGTCGACGCCGACGACCTCCGCGCTCGGAAACCGCCGCGCGAGAAGGCGGGCGGCGCGGCCGGTTCCGGTGCCGAGATCGAGGATGCGAGCGGGGGTCGAACCGAGGGTCTCGAGCGCGGCCGCGAGCGATGCGACGTCCTCCGGGCCGCGGCGCGACTCCCAGCTCGCGGCGAGCCGATCGAACTGGGCTCGCACCGGTCCGCGGAAGAGACGCCAGAGCCGGGGGAAGGCGACGACGGCGCGCGTCGCGAGACGCGCGAAGCGGCGGAGGGCGGCGTCGAGGCGCTCGTTCACGGGGCGATGCGGATGCGAAGCTCGCGACCGGGCCGAGCATTCAGCATCTCGGCGGCGTTTCCCCCGTTGATCGCGAGCGCGACGTTCCAGTACGCGTCCTCGTAGACGAGGATGTCGCCCGGTCGGACGTCGGCGAACGTCGTCGCGACGGTCGCGAAATACGATTCGAACCCGACGTCGATCTCGACCTGCGTGCCGGGCTCCATGCCGGCGCGGGCGAGGTCGTCCGTCGTCGCGTTCACCTGCACGTTTCCGTAGCGATCGACGTACAGCACGGTAACGCGAATCCGTGCCGCCCCGATCTCGGGGGCGGGGATGTCGAGCCGGCGGAGCGCGGCGACGTCGAGCGAGGGCCCCACGTCCTCGACCGCGACGCCGCGGGCGAGGTGCGCCGCGACGGGCGCGAAGACGTCGCGGCCGTGGAACGTCCGCGAGAGGGGGTGGAGGACGTACTCGTCGTTCGCGATCTCGACCGCCCGGCCGACCCCGCCGAGCCGCTCGGCGGCGACGAGGAGGAGGCCGTTGTCCGGCCCGACGAACACGCGCCCGTCGCCTTCGAGGACGAGGGCCTTGCGCTCACCCCCAACCTCGGGATCGACGACCGCGACGTGGATGCCGGCCGGCATGTACGGGAGCGTGTTCGCGAGGACAAGGGCTCCCTGGAGCACCTGTTGCGGATCGATCCCGTGCGTGATGTCGAGCACCTCGACCTCGGGAGCGATCCGCTTCATCACGCCCCGACAGGTTCCGACGAAGTCGTCCTCGAGCCCGAAGTCGGTCAGGAACGTGATGAAGCGATGCCGGATGCGGCGAGCTTAACCGCTTGCACGAGCCCGTCCGCGTCGTGGCTTTCGGCCTCGCCGACGACCCGCAGGCCGTGGCGGCGCGCCTCCGCGGAGGTCTGCGGGCCGATCGACACGCAAGGAAGGTCGCGCGCGAGCGCGGCGAAGCTCCGAGCCGCCGAGCCGGACGCGAGGACGACGAGATCCGCCTCGGGAAATCGCTCCGGCCGAAGCTCGATCGTCCGGTAGAGCGCGACGAACTCGGCCGCGAGCTCGCGCACGATGACCCGTCGCGCCCCCTCGGCGCCCGCGAAGAGGACGCGCCCGGCCGGCTTCGGCAGCGCCGCGACGAGGCCCTCCTGCGTCGAGACCGTGGCGACGAGCGCCGGCTCGATCCCGTGGCGCCGAAGCGCCTCGGCGGTGCCGCGGCCGACGACGGCGACGCGAGGGAGCTCCCCTTGGAGCCGGCGGAAGAGCTCTTCCACCCCGACCCCGCTCGTGAGGACGAGCCAGTCGTATCCCTCGGCGCGAATCGGGCCTCCTTCCACCGCCGCGGTCCGGATGAGCGGACACGCGACGGCGTCGATCCCTTCCCCGCGAAGCCGCTTGACCGTCCGCCGCGCGCCGGGCGAGGCCTGCGTGACGACGACGCGGGTCAACGTCGTCCCGGCGCCCACGCGAGGAGCTCGTCGGCGACGGCCCGGGGATCGGTCCCGCGACGGCGCTCGATCCAGCTTCCGTCCTCGGCGGCGACGAGAGCGACGAGCTCGCGCCCGTCGTGGTGGGCGGCCACGGGCGCAAGGCAACCGGCGCCGATCCGGGCGACGCACGCCCGCTCGGCCTCGACCCGACGACGAGTCTCCGGATCGTCGACGTGGGCGACGAGATCCTCCTCGCCGATGCGAACCTGGAGCGCGAGCGCGCCCTGACCCGCCTCGGGAACGAGCTCGTCCGTCTCGAAGCGGCGCCCGATCTCTCCCTCGAGCCCCAGCCGGACGAGGCCGGCGGCGGCGAGGACGACCGCATCGAGCCCGCGCTCGCCGCGCTTGCGAAGCCTCGTGTCGATGTTGCCCCGAAGCGGCTCGATCGAGAGCTCGGGGACGAGCGCGAGAAGCTGCGCCTTTCGTCGGACAGACGCCGTCCCGACGCGCATCCCGGGCCGGAGGGCGGCGGCGCCGCAGAGCGCGTCGCGGGGATCCCCGCGAGGAAGGTATGCCCCCACGGCCAAGCCGTCCGTGTTCGTCGAGGTCATGTCCTTCGCCGAGTGGACGGCGACGTCCACCCGGGCGGAGAGGAGCGCCTCCTCGATCTCCTTCACGAAGACGCCCCGCTGCCCGATCTCTCCGAACGGTCGGCTTCGATCGCGATCGCCCGCGGTCGTGATCGGAACGAGCGCGACGTCGAGCTCGCCGTCCGCGCGGCGAAGCGCGTCGGCCACGAGTTCCGCCTGCGTGAGCGCGAGCCTACTGCCGCGTGAGCCGAGCCGAAGGATCACGAACGGTCGGGGCCGGGGGCGCCGGCTCGCGGCGGCGGGCGGCGCCGAGCTCGGCGAGCTCGTCCACCCGGCGACCGAGCCGCGCGAGCTTGAACGCGTACAGGACGACGTAGAGGAGGACGACCGCGAGGACGACGAGGTACGCGGCGGTCACATACTTCTCGGCGGTCGTCACTCCTGAAGAGCCAGCGTCTCTCGAAGCTCGCGCAATCGAGCATCGAGACGCTTGCCCGCGAGCTCGTTCAGGTAGAGCGCGGCCGCGAGCGCAAGCATTCCGGCGAGGCAGACGCAGAAGGCGGCGAACATCGTCCCCGCCATCTGCGGTCCTTCCCGGGTGAAGACGACGGGGTGGATGAAGTTCTCGGCGAGGCGGATCGCCAGAAAGCTCACGGGGATGAGAACGACGCCGAAGAGGGCGTAGACCGCGGACATGTTCGCGCGCCGCGGGCCAGCCTCGACGGAGTACCGGAGCATGAAGTAGGCCGAGTAGAAGAGGAAGAGGACGAGGAAGAGGACGAGCTGACGCTCGCCCCAGCTCCACCAGACCCCCCACGAGACCTTCGCCCAGATCGACCCGGTGACGAGCGTCAGAACGCCGAAGATCGTCCCCACGTGGACGGCCGTGTAGCTCTCGAGGTCGTAGCGCGCCTCCCGCGTCGAGAGCAGACGAAGCGCCTTCCAGGCGGCCCATCCGAAGCACGCGTAGGCGGTGAGCGCCACCGGGACGTGAACGTAGAAGATCCGTTGGCTGAACCCCTGGTCGGCGTCGTTCGGGACCCAGTAGAAGGCGAGCGCGGTTCCGGCGACGAGGAGAACCAGCGCGGAGAGCGCCACGACGGGGGCCGCGTTATTCCGTAACGACGTACTCAAAGCTCGCCCACGCAAGTATCGCGAA
>JALZGN010000274.1 GCA_030861005.1 Actinomycetota bacterium | reverse complement strand
AAGATCCGTTTGGTGCGAGCGCGAGGCGGCGTTAGCATCCCGCCGTCTTCGTCGGCGTCCGGGACGAAAGGAGCGCTCGCATGGCCACGATGGCGGCGAACTTGGAGCGGTCGGCGCTGGGCCGTCGTTTCCGGTTCGGGGAAAACCGGACGACGGTCGCGCGTGACACGGTCGCCGGCGCGACGACGTTCATCGTGATGTCCTACATCATCTTCGTGAACCCGGCGATCCTCGGCTTCGCCGGCGTCCCGGGACTCGAAGGAAAGGGGCTTCCCTTCGACGCCGTCCTCACGTCGACGTGCCTCGTCGCCGGCGTGATGACGATCCTGATGGGCCTCTACACGAACAAGGCGTACGCGCTTGCGCCGGGCCTCGGTCTGAACGCCGTCGTCGCGTTCACGCTCGTCGCCGACGCGGGGCTCGGGTTCCCGGAGGCGATGGGCCTCATCGTCGTCGAGGGGCTCGCGGTCACCCTTCTCGTCCTCGTCGGGCTTCGCGAGGCGATCATGCGCGCGATCCCGCTCGAGCTCAAGAAGGCGATCGCGATTGGGATCGGCCTCTTCATCGCGTTCATCGGCCTCTACAACTCCGGGCTCGTGGTCGGACGCGAGGCGCCGACGCCGGTCGACCTCGCGCCCCTGACGACGTGGACTGCGCTGATCACGATCGTCGGGCTCGTCGTCACGATCGGGCTTCGCGCGATCGGGTTCCCCGGCGACCTCCTGCTCGGGATCATCGTCACGACCGCGTTCGCCACGATCTTGAACTACGCAGCCGACGTCTACCCCGAGAACGTCGGGTACGCGCGCTGGCCGGACGACCTCGTCGAGACGCCGGACTTCAGCCTGGTCGGCGAGATCAGCTTCGACGCCTTCACGACGCTTCCGTTCCTCGCGGCGGTCGCGTATGCGTTCACCCTCTTCCTCGCCGACTTCTTCGACACGATGGGGACGCTCGTCGGCGTCGGCCGCCAGGCCGGCTACTTGAACGCGCGGGGCGAGATGCCAGACATCCGGAAGCCTCTCCTGGTCGACTCGCTCGCCGCGGCCGCCGGCGGCGCGGCATCGGCGTCGTCCGCGACGACGTACATCGAGTCCGCCTCGGGCGTCGGCGTCGGCGGTCGCACCGGCTGGGTCAGCGTCGTGACCGGGCTTCTCTTCTTCCCGTTCATGTTCTTCGCCCCGCTGATCGGGATGGTGCCACCTCAGGCAACGGCGCCCGCCCTCATCATCGTCGGCTGGCTCATGATCAGCGTCCTCTCCGAGGCGGAGGAGGAGGCCGAGGTCGAGTCGGGCGACCCGGCCTTCCACGACCCGGATCGCGGCGGCGAGAGCCGCGGGCGGCGCGCTACGACGCCAGAGCGCAAGCTCGCCGGAATCGACTTCCACGACGTGGCCGTCGGCCTCTCGGCGGCGATCGTGATCATGATCATGCCGTTCACGTTCTCGATCACGGACGGGATCGCGGCCGGCTTCATCTTCTACGTCCTGATCCGGCTCTTCCAGCGTCAGTGGGCGCGCGTCCACCCGCTCATGTACGGGGCAGCCTTCGCGTTCGTCCTCTACTTCTTGGTCCCCCTCCTCCAGCAGGAGTTCGACTGGATCTAGGAGGCCGCAGGCCGGCGACTAGAGCGAGAAGGGGTTGAGCGGCTTCGCGCTCGTCGAGACGAGCACGCTCTTTTGCTCGAGGTACATGTCGAGCGTCTCGAGGCCGATCTCGCGGCCGAAACCCGACTGCTTGTAGCCGCCGAAGGCGGCGCCCGGGGGGGCGGTGTACGGCGTGTTGATCCCCACCGTCCCGGCCTCGATCTGGCGCGCGAGGCGATGGCCGCGGGCGGGATCCCGCGTCCACACTGTGGCCACGAGCCCGTACTTTGAGTCGTTCGCGGCCGCCACGGCCTCGCGCTCGTCCTCGAAGGACGTGACGGTCACGACCGGACCGAAAATCTCCTCCTGCGCGACCACCATCCGGTTGTCGACGCCCGCGAGGACGGTCGGCGGATAGAACGCGCCGTCGCCGTCGGCCGGCTCGCCTCCCGCGACGACCTCGGCCCCCTCCTCGCGCCCGGTCTCGACGAAGCGATGCACCTTTCCGCGGTGGGCCTGCGAGATAAGGGAGCCCATCTGCGTTTCCGGATCCAGCGGGTCCCCGACCCTGAGCCGGCCCGCCGTGTCGACGAAGCGGGCGACGAACTCGTCGTAGAGCGGTTTCTCGACGAGGACGCGCGACCGTGCGTCGCAGCTCTGGCCGGCCGAGTAGTAGATCGCGTAGACGGAGCTCAGGATCGCGTCGTCGAGATCCGAGTCGGCGAAGACGAGGTTCGGGCTCTTGCCGCCGAGCTCGAGCGAGATCCGCTTCACCGGGCTCGAGGCGAGGCGCATCACCTCGCTGCCTGTCGTCGTCGAGCCCGTGAACGCGACCTTGTCGACGCCCGGGTGCGAGACGAGATGCGCTCCCGTCGTCGGCCCGTCTCCCGGGACGACGTTGACGACGCCGGCCGGGACCCCGACCTCGTTCGCGAGCTCCGCAAGCCGGACGGCGGTGAGCGGCGTCGCCGGATCGGGCTTCAGGACGACGGTGCACCCGGCCGCGAGCGCGGGCGCGAGCTTCCACGACGCGAGCATCAGCGGGTAGTTCCACGGGACGATCTGCGCACAGACGCCCACCGGCTCGCGCAGCGAGTAGTAGAGCTGGGTGCCGCCGACCGAGTGCGACCGACCCTCGACCGCCCCGAGGGCCGAGGCGAAGAAGCGAAGGTGGCCGACGGCCGACGCGATCTCGCCCTTGACGGACGAGATCGCCTTCCCGACGTTCCTGCTCTCGAGCTCCGCGAGCTCCCGGCGCCTGTCGTGGATCGCGTCGGCGAGCGCGTGCAGGAGGCGCGAGCGCTCGGCGGGCGGCGTCTTGCCCCACGCTCCCCCGAGCGCGGTGGCCGCGGCCTCGACGGCCCGGTCGACGTCCCTCGCCCCGCCCATCGCGGCCCGCGCGAGCGTCGCGCCGGTTGCCGGTTCGGTGAGCTCCCGGACCTCGCCGCCGGCCGGCTCGACGACGGCGCCGTCGATGAAGAGTCCGTATTCCCGCTCCGTCGCGACCGGCATCGGCCCAGGACGATACCGCGCGCGGCAAATCGCGCGCCTTGCGCGCGGCCCTCGAGACGATCCGCGCACCCTGCGCGCGATTCTCGGCGGTACGCTGAGCGCGAGCAGGGGGCGGGTCGGGACCCGAGCTACTCGCGCGCGAAAAGAGCCGCCTGCCCCTGGCCGACGCCGACGCAGAGCGTCGCGAGGCCGTAGCGGCCGCCCCGACGGCGAAGCTCGTGGAGGAGCGTCACGACCAGGCGCGCGCCGCTCATCCCGAGCGGATGACCGAGCGCGATCGCGCCGCCGTTCACGTTCACACGGTCGACGCCGAGCCCGAGCTCTCGGATGACCTGGAGGCTCTGCGAGGCGAACGCCTCGTTCAGCTCCACGAGGTCGAGGTCGCCGACCTCGAGCCCAGCCCGGGCAAGCGCCTTTCGCACCGCGGGGACGGGCCCGATTCCCATGACGCGCGGGTCGACGCCGGCGACGGCGCTCGCGAGGAAACGGCCCAGCGGCTCGACCGCGAGCGCTCGCGCGCGCTCCTCGGTCGCGACGACGAGGGCGGCAGCGCCGTCGTTGACACCGCTCGAGTTCCCGGCCGTCACCGTGCCGCCGTCTCGGAACGCCGGCCGGAGGGCGGCGAGCTTCTCGCCGCTCGTGTCGGGACGCGGATGCTCGTCGCGCTCGAGGTCGCCGACGGCGACGAGCTCCGCCGCGAAGCGGCCGGCGGCGTCGGCCGCCGCCCAGCGCCTCTGGCTCTCGAGCGCGAACGCGTCCTGATCCTCGCGCGAGACCTCCCAGCGCTCGGCGACGTTCTCGCCCGTCTCGCCCATCGACTCGAGCGGGAACATCTCCGCCATCCGCTCGTTCGGGAAGCGCCAGCCGAGCGTTGTGTCCCAGACCGTCTGGTTCCCGCGCGGGTACGCGCGCTCGGGCTTCCCGAAGACGAAGGGAGCGCGGCTCATCGACTCGACGCCGCCGGCGACGAAAAGGTCGCCGTCGCCGGCGCGGATCGCGTGGCAGGCGCCGACGATCGCCGACAGACCCGACGCGCAGAGGCGGTTGACCGTGACGCCGGCGACGTCGTTGGGGAGACCGGCAAGGAGCGCCGCCATCCGCGCGACGTTTCGGTTGTCCTCGCCGGCCTGGTTCGCGCACCCGAAGAAGACATCCTCGATGTCGGCGGCCGGCACGCGAGCCCGGGCGACCGCCTCGCGGATCACGAGCGCCGCGAGGTCGTCCGGTCGGTCGTCGGCGAGCGCACCGCCATAACGTCCAACGGGCGTCCGAACGGCGGAGAGGATGACTGCCTCGGGCACCGAGGCAGTCTAGTTTCGCGTTTCGCGAGGGCTTGACGAAACGCCGTCTGGAGCCGTGAGGCTACGAGACGAACTCGACGCGCACGGGGCGATCGACCGCCCCCGCGCGCTCCGCGCGCGTGAGGAGCTCCTCGACGGCCTGGCGGCCCTCGTCGCCGTAGTCGCGCGTCAGCCGGTTCACGTACATGCCGACGAAGCGGTCCGTGAGAGCGTGGTCGAGCCCGCGACCGAAGCGCATTGCATACCGAAGGGCTTCCGGGCGGTTCGCGAGCCCGGCCTCGATCGAGTCCGCGAGGACGTCGGAGAGCGTTCGCAGGGTCGTCCCACCGATGTCGCGACGAGCGACGTTGATCCCGAGCGGGAGCGGGAGACCCGTCTCGAGAAGCCACCAGTCACCGAGGTCGACGACGAGCTGGAGGCCATGGCCTCGATACGTGAGCTGACCCTCGTGGATGAGGAGTCCCGCCGCCGCACGACCGGCCTTCACGGCGTCGATGATCTCGTCGAAGGGAAGCTCGCGATAGCGGAAGTCGGACCCGAGGAAGAGCCGGAGCGCGAGGAACGCGGTCGTCATGCGGCCGGGCACGGCGATCTCGATCTCGCGAAGCTCCTCGGGGGAGACCGGCTCGCGGGCGACGACGATCGGCCCGTAACCTCGCCCCATGCTCGCCCCGTGGGGGAGGATGACGTAGCGGTCCTGGACGAGCGTGTACGCGTGGAGTGAGATGGCGGTCACCTCGAGCCGCCCCTCGAGCGCCCACTCGTTCAGGGTCTGAATGTCGCGAAGGACGTGCTCGAACTCGAAGCCCCGCGGATCGACACGGCCCGACGCGAGGCCCCAGAACATGAACGCGTCGTCAGGATCGGGGCTGTGACCGAGGCGGATCAGCAAGGCGCGGCAGGGTAGCAACGGGACTGGCGCGACGCTTCCGCCGCGGGCGGACGGCCCTACCATTCGCACGGTGGCAAAACCCGAGCTCAGCGACGCGATCCAGGACTACGTGAAGGAGATCTACAAGCTGCAGGCAGCCGGCGAGCGTGCGACGACGTCGGCCATCGCTCGCCGGATCGGAGTCTCCCCTCCCTCGGCGACGTCCATGCTGAAGAAGCTCGCCGCGCTCGGGCTCGCCGAGCACGCCCCCTACCGCGGGGCGGAGCTCACGGATGCGGGACGACGGATCGCGCTCGAGGTGATCCGCCACCACCGCCTCCTCGAGCAGTACCTCGCGGAGACGCTCGGGGTTGGGATCGACGCCGTCCATGCCGAGGCCGACCGCCTCGAGCACGTCCTCTCCGAGGAGCTAGAGGCCCGGATCGACCGTGCACTCGGCTTTCCGACCCACGACCCGCACGGGGATCCGATCCCCGACGCCGACCTGAACGTCGAGCGCGCGAAGCTCCGCACGCTCGCCGCGCTCGAGCCGGGCGAGGAAGCGGTCGTCCGCCGCGTTCCCGACGGCGACGCGGACCTCCTTCGCTACCTCGCCGACCTCGCGCTCGTGCCGGGACGCCGCGTCCGGATGGAGCGCCGCGAACCCTTCGGCGGCCCGCTCACCGTGACCGTCGGAGGCGCGGGCCATGCGATCTCGCGCGAGCTAGCAGCCCTGATAGGAGTCGCGTAGAAGCGACTGCCGAAAGGGGTCGGATCCGCCGGCCCCTTTCACCCGCATGGTCTAACTCGTTAGGAAGGGGGTCCGTGGCGGAAGCCTGGTTTCCCCCGCGGCAAATGGCCGAAGAACCAGCGTTCGAGGGGCTTCAGGAGCTCGTCCTCGCGGAAGGGGCGGACGTCCTCGTTCACGCCCTCCTCGGCGGAGATCTGGAGGTCGTCGGAGAGCGCCATGTTCGCCGCCTCGAGCGCATCTGCGAGCTCGTACCCCTCGAACAGGTAGTCGTCTCGCCGCGGCGTGGACGAGCTCCGGTGCTTCGGGTTGATCGCGCGGCCGACCGCCCAGAGGGCGCCGGGCCGTCGCTCGATCCAAACGACGATCTCGTCCCGGCTTCCGTCCTCTCCGACGCCGTGAACCACCCGCTCGGCAAAGCGCATCGAGCCGGATTCCGGCGGCACACGGCAAGGATACAATCGGCGTCGTGGCGATCTTCCGGCGCCTCTTCGGGAAGGGCGAAGAGTCCCGCACCGAGACGCGCGGCATCTCGAAGGAGGAGGCTCTCGCCGGGTACGTCGTCCGGGAGCACCGGTTGGGGCGCTCGATCGACGAGATCCTCGAGGATCCCTACCTGAGGAACCGCACGACCGAGGAGCAGCGGCTGCGGCTGCTCGAGCGGCCCGAGGTCATCCGGGCGATCGGCGAAGACACGGCGGCGATGGCGCGCGAACGGGCGCGCGGCGCGTAGCCGGAGACGACGCTTCCCTAGAGATCCGTTCCCATCCCGCTCTCGCGGGCGCGCTCCCAGACGAGCTTCGCGACAGCCAGATCTTCCGTCGCGATCCCGACGCTCTTGAAGACGACGACGTCGTCGTCGCGGGCGCGACCCGCGACGTCGCCGCGGACGACCTCCGCGAGCTCGTGCACCTCGAGCCAGTCGAGAACCCCGCGCGCGACCGGCTCGACGAGATCGCCGGCTTCCGATCGCGCCTGCTCGCGGGAGTCGCAGCAGACGAACGCGGCTCGCTCGAGCACCGCGTTGTCGAGCTCCCGGGCGTCGATTCGGTTCGCGCCCGCGGCGCAGACGAGGGCGCCGGCCCGAAGCCACTCGCCGCGTAGGACGGGATCGCGGGAGCTCGTGATCGTGACGACGACGTCCTGCGCGGCGGCATCGCTGTACCACTCGGCGGGCTCGGCGTCGAAGCGACGGCAGAACTCGGCCCGACGCTCCTCGCTTCGGCAATAGACGACGACTCGCTCGATCCCGGGGAGCGCGACACGGATCGACTCGACTTGGCTCTCCGCCTGCCAGCCGCAACCGATCACGCCGAGCGAGCGCGCGCCGGGCCGCGCGAGACGGCGAGCGGCGACGGCGCTCGCGGCGCCGGTTCGCCGCTGACCGAGGCGATCGGCCTCGACGAGCGCGAGAAGCTCGGCGCGATCGGCGGCGAAGAGGGCGACCACGAAGCGAGCGCCGCCCCGGAAGGCGACGTAGGTCTTGGCCCCCGCAACGCCGAGCTCGCTGTCCACTGCCGCCATTACGTGGAAGAGCCCGTTCGAAAGCGGGAGCCGCCGGCGCGGGAGGATCTCGGCCGCCCCGCGCCCCATCCGCGCGAAGCATCCCTCGACGGCCTCGACGGCATCGGCCGCGGGCAGCAGCGCCTCGACCTCGGATTCGCGGAGGAAGAGCGCCACGGGCCGAACTAGTCTAGGAGGGTTGGCCCTCCACCGCGTTCCGCTCTCCGCGCTCGCCCCGACCGGACGCGCGGTCGTCGCCCTCGCCGGGAAGGAGATCGCCCTCTTTCGCATCGAGGGAGCGGTCTACGCGGTCGAGAACGCCTGCCCGCACGAGGGGAACCCGCTCGTCCAGGGCGACGTCGCCGGGACGACCATCACCTGCGCCTACCACCTCTGGCGCTTCGACCTCGAGACGGGCGCCTGCCTCTCGGGCGACGAGCCCGCTCGGGCCTATCGAGCGAGCGTCTCGGGCGCCGACGTGCTCATCGAGCTGCCTCAGTGAGCCGCCGCGGACTCGCGTCGGAGGAGGTGCGCCCGACAGGATTCGAACCTGTGGCCTCAGCCTCCGCAGGGCTGCGCTCTATCCCCTGAGCTACGGGCGCGGCGACGACCTAGTGTAGCGGCCGGGCGACCGCGTCCCCGACGACGAGCTCGGCGTCCACGGGCACTTCCGCCCGGACGTACGCGAGGGCGACGACGCAGCCGTTCGCTGGCGCCGCGCTCGTCACCCGGCCGACCACCTTCTCGCCGAGGAGCACCTTCGAGCCTCGCTCGGGGACCGTCTCGGTCGCGAGCAAGAGGGTCCGGAGCGAGCGGTTCGCGTGGCCGCGGTAGTGGAGGCGGGCGATCGGCTCCTGTCCCGGGTAGCACCCCTTCGTCAGGCTGACGGCGCGCTCGACGAGCCCCGCCTCGGCCGGGAGCACCCGCTCGTCGACCTCCTTCCCGAAGAGCGGCGTCCCCGCCTCGATCCGCATCCGTTCGAGCTCGTCGTCGCTCACGCGCGCTGCTCCCTCCGGCTCGGCGGCGTCGAGGACCTCGACCGCCGGGACCCCGTAGTCGGCGTTCGAAACGGTGAGCGCCCCCGCGGGCGGTTCGATCCCGCGGCCGAGCAGGAGGTAGGAACGGTGGCCCTCGACCTCGATCTCGGCGCGGGCGGCGAAGCGGAAACGGACGAGATGGTCGCGGACCGTCTCACCGAGCCCGGGCTCGGTGAGGAGGAGGAAATCGTCCTCGGCGCGGCGCACGACCCGAAGCGGCGCGATGACGCGCGCCTTCGCCGTGAGGAGGAGGGCGTCGGTGGAGTCGCCGACGGCGAGCGCCGCGACGTCGTTCGAGACCATTCGCTGGAGGTAGTCCTCCGCGCCGGGCCCGCGGATCGCGACGAACGCCCGCGGCCGCGCCGCGACCGCCTCGCTCGTCCCCCTCGCCGCTTCCACTCGGTCAGTGTAGGCGCGGCCCCGCGAGTGGCCTCGTCACCGAATGGGGGGTCGAGCGTCGCCGCCGCCGCGCCGATGGGCGGTCGGTATGCCGTCCTCGCCCGATAGAGTGCCGCGCTCGCAAATGCTCCGACTCTTCGCAGCCCTCGCGACCCTGGCGATCGTCCTCGCCGCACCGGGAGCGGCTCGCGCGAGCGAGAAGCTGACGGACAACGCGTCGCGCGTCGTCCTGAAGGTCGACAACGCGGGGCACGCGGTCGTCTCCTTCACGCGCGCGGGGCGCCGGATGCATCCAGTCGTCTGGGGCGCGGTGAACGCTCGCCATCCGAGCCAGACTGTCCCGCAGGTGAAGTTCAAGATCGACTACTCGGGCGGGTACATGCGGCTCGGGAGGCCGCTCTGGAGGACGATCGTGAACCGGTGTCGGCGCTACGACGGACCGCCGCTTCCGTTCCTCGTCGCCGCCTGCAAGGCGCCGGACGGAAGCTACTGGGCGCTCCAACGGTTCCGCCGGCTGCTCCCGAACCTCGGGATCGCGCCGTGGCTTCGCCGGCAGCGCGCCCGCGAGCTGCACATCTCGCACTGGACGGGAGAGGTGGCGCGCCTGGACGTCTACGCCGACTGGGTGATGAGCGTGCGCTGGCACGAGATCTTCGGACGCCTCACGTACCGCGGCCACGGGGTGCACGGGTTCCGCGCCACGCGGAGCGGCGCGCCGCTCGACGCGTATGGACGTCTCATCTACCTCGACGTCTTCAATTCCGCCCTCGGGCGCGGCTGGAAGCGAGAGAACTCGTTCCTCGCCGGCCGTCCCAACGGGCGCTTCTGCTACCTCTTCGTGCCGCGCGACCGCTACGCGGGGTATCCGCCGGGACCCCGGCGGCCCGCCGCGAACGGCGAGCGCTACCGCGTCACCGCGGGCGGTCCCGGTGTGACGCCGTTCGTCCAGCGGATCATCGCCGGCCTTCCCGACTTCTCGCGGACGAACCGCGACCACCTCGCCATCGAGGCGGCGATGAACCCCCTCAAGGCGAGCCTCTTCGGCAACACCTGCTGGGGCAATTAGCGGAGCTCCACGCGCGGCTGCGCCGGGCGAACTGAGTTCGAGCCCGTAAGCGTCCGCCGCACTCACGATCAAAGCGAAGAGGGCCGGCTC
>JALZGN010000200.1 GCA_030861005.1 Actinomycetota bacterium | reverse complement strand
GCGGTGAGCGCCTCGAGCACGCTTCGCGCCCGGGCGGCGAGCGCGGGGTCGACCGCCGACGCGCGACGGGGTTTCCGGCGAGCGCCGGCCGACCGCGCGGCGCGCTCAGCCGACCGCACGCTCATGCCGTGGCGGACGATCCGGTCGGCGAGCCGGCGGCGCTCCTCGTTCCCGTGAACGGCGAGGACGGCCCTCGCATGCCCTTCCGTCAGCTCGCCGCGGGCGAGGAGCGCGAGCACGTCTTCGGGGAGGTCGAGGAGGCGGAGGCGGTTCGACACGGCGGGCTTCGAGCGGCCGACCCGCTCCGCGATCTCGCCCAGCCCGAGACCGAACTCGTCCTGGAGCACGGCGTACGCGCGCGCCTCGTCGAGCGCCGAGAGATCCTCTCGCGCGAGGTTCTCGACGAGCGCGAGGAGGAGAGACTCGCGTTCGTCCGTCTCCCGGACGAGCGCGGGCACGGTCGCGAGGCCGGCCCTGCACGCCGCCCGCCAGCGCCGCTCACCCGCCACGAGCTCGTAGCGCCCGTGCTCGAGCGGCCGGACGACGATCGGCTGGACGAGTCCGTGCGCCCGGACGGAGGCGGCCAGCTCGTCCACCGCAGCATCGTCGAGCGCGCCCCGCGGCTGGCGTCGGTTCGGCTCGACCGCGCCGACCGGAACCGCGATGAGCTCGCCGGCCCCCGAGCCAACGCCGAGAAGCGCCTCGAGCCCCCGCCCGAGGCGGCCCGCACCGCTACCCGAGGCGCTCGACAAGCTCGCCCGCCACTCGGTAGTACGCGTCGGCAGCCGAAGAGCCGGGGTCGTAGGCGATGATCGGAAGCCCGTGGCTCGGCGCTTCGGCGAGCCGAACGTTCCGCGGGACGACGGCCTCGAAGACGAGCGCGCCGAAGTGGCGCCGCACCTCGACCTCGACCTCGCTCGAGAGTCGCGTCCTCGCGTCGGCCATCGTCAGGAGGAGGCCCGCGACGGTGAGCCGCGGGTTCCGAGCCGCGCGAATCCGCTCGATCGAGCCCAGGAGCTGCGTCAGGCCCTCGAGCGCGTAGTACTCGCACTGAATCGGCACGAGAACACGGTCGGCAGCGGTGAGGGCGTTCACCGTGAGCGGTCCGAGCGAGGGCGGGCAGTCGACGAAGACGAACGAGTACTCGCGGCGGGCTGGCTCGAGCGAGCGTGCGAGCGCTTGGTCGGCGGCCAGTCCGGCGACGCCCGCGAGCTCGAGCCGGGCGGGCACGAGGTGCAGGTTGGCGAACCGGGTTCCCCGGACGAGCTCCTGAAGGCGGGCCCCGTCCAGGAGGTCTTCGCTCGCCGTCCCGTTGGCGCGCTCTCCGAGCCCAGACGTCGCGTTCGCTTGCGGGTCCAGGTCGACGACGAGAATCCGCTCGCCCGCCTCGGCGAGGCAAGCGGCGAGGTTGACTGCGGTCGTCGTCTTTCCGACCCCACCTTTCTGGTTCGCGACCGCGAGGATCCGTCCCGACACGGACGCTGAGGCTACTCAGGCGAGTGGACGTTTCCTCGCCGCCCCCGGCCGGCGCGGAAACGGCCCGGGCGTCGGCTCGAGCTTGTCGAAGACGAGCAGGCGACGCCGCCTCGCAGCGGTGACGGGGACGACCTCCGCCAGCCGCCCGCCGAGCTTGGAAGCAACAGCGGCGACTCGTCGCTCGTCCGCTTCCCCGACGTAGAGGACGAGACGGCCCCCCGGCAAGACGAGCGGCAGGCACCACTCGACCGCCACCGGCGGTGGCGCTAGCGCCCGGGCGACCGCGGTCGCGTAGGCGTCGCGGCCGCTCGCCCAGCCGTACGCCTCGGCCCTCGCACAGGCGACCGAGACGTTCGGGAACTCCCGCGCCCACCTCCGAAGAAAGGCGCACTTGCTCGCGGCCGCCTCGAGCAGGTCGACCCGCAGCTCGGGCCGGGCGGCCGCGAGCGGGATCCCGGGCGAGCCCCCACCCGAGCCGACGTCGACGATCGGCCCGCGGTCGACGAGAGGCAGGGCGGCCAGCGCGTCGTCCACGTGCACGCGCCGCGCCTCCACGGGATCGCGGATCGACGTCAGGCCGGGGGTCGCGACGAGCGCAGCGAGCCAGCAATCGACCCGGGTGTCGTCCACGCGGGATCAGACCCGCGAGGTCGCGTCGCCCTCCGCGCTCGCGGGCGCGACCACGACGTAGCGGCTCGGCTCCGCCCCCTCGCTCGTCGTCGTCACGTCGGGGCGATCCTGGAGGTAGAGGTGCACGATCTTCCGCTCGCTCGCCGTCATCGCCGTGAGGGCGACGGGAGCACCCGTCCGCACAGCATCCCGTGCCGCCTCCTCGGCGGCGCGTTCGAGCGCCGCACGCCGCCGGCTTCGGTAGCCCGCCGCGTCGACGACGACGTCCTTCTGCTCGCCCTCCCCACGTGTGAGGAGCGCGTTCGCCAAGTACTGGATCGCGTCGATCGTCTGGCCGCGCTTTCCGATCAGAAGACCGAGATCGGGCCCGGAGAGGCGGGCAACGAGCGCGGCCTCATTCTCGGTGACCGAGACAGCGGCTCGCACGCCCATCCCGGCCGCCACGCGCTCGAGGAACTCGCGGAGAGAGGCGGCAGAAGACCCGGGCGCCTCCGGTTCGGCGGGCGACGAGACCGACGGCGCGGCGGGCCCGCGAAGCTCTGCGATCACCCGGGCGGGGGCGTAGCCGACGCCGAGGAGGCCGCGCTCGCCTTCGGAGAGCACCTGGAAGCGAACACGCGTCCTGTCGATGCCGGGAAACCGGCGCTCCAGCTCCCGGAGCGCCGCCCACTTCGCCTCGCCGACCGTCTCGCCGGTCCCCTCGGCGTGGTCGCCGTCCGGAGCCAGGGCCGGCCCTGGGCCCTCGTCCGAGGACATCATCGCCGCGCCTGCGGCCCCCGCTTCTTCCGCCGGCGCACCCTTCGCTGGCCCTGGGAGGCGCCCGCGGGCGCGACGGGGGCTTTCGCCGGCTGTGCGCCGTCGTCGGCAGACTTGCCCGGCGGCTCGGAAGCCCGCGACGTCCGCTTCGCCGGCGCCGGC
>JALZGN010000181.1 GCA_030861005.1 Actinomycetota bacterium | reverse complement strand
GCCCGGGGGCGGCCCTCTTTCCGGTTCGTTCCGCTCGAGCGCTACGGCTACAGCCCGAGCGCGCGGGTCGTCACCTGGCAGAAGAGCTCGAAGTCGCTCGCCGCCTCGGGATGCGGCCCCTTCCAGGTCGCCTCGTAGTCGATCACCTCGCCGTTCTCGTCGAAGGTGATGCGCTCGACGATCAGCCCGGCGTCGCGAAGGAGAACGCGGCCGTGAAGCGTCTGGATCTTCTCGGCAAGCCCGATGGTCGTGTAGACGTGCGTGTGGACGCCCAGCGGGTCGCCGGAGACGATCGTGTTCCTGACGCGGCCGGCGAACGTGATGCGAACCGTCCGCCCGTTCTCGGGGTTGGTGAACGTGACCTTCCCCGACTGCGTCAGCTTCGCGAAGTCGCGCGGGTCCTCCGGCAAATGCCAGAGATTGACGCGGACGTTGAAGGCGATGTCGACCGTCTTCCCGGTTCCGCAGAAGTCCGTGTCGACGTCCGTTCCCACGTCCCGAAAATGCTCGTCCGGCGGTCCCGTCACCGCGGATGAGCCGGCAAGCGCCGCCGGGGCCGTGAGCACCGCGGCGAGGAAAACGGCGATGTAAAGGGGCCGCAGCCTGACCATGAAAGGCCTCCCTTCAGTGTGTACGAGACCTATGACACTAGCTCGGCGCCCCTCGCAGGGTCAAGATCCCGTGCGCGCCGGCGTCTCCGCGGAGCGGCGCTCGAGCCCGTCGCGAAACGCGCGGGCCCTCGTCGCCGAGACGGAGTTGCCCTTCCGCTCGAAGCAGCCGAGCGCGCGCTCGACGACCGCGAACGCCTCGCCGCTTCGATCGCCGAGAGCGAGGACGGTCGCGAGATCGAGGAGGATCCGGCCTTCCCTGTTCACGTCGTCGGTCGAGCGTGCGAGCTCGCCCGCCTCCCGGACGAGCGCCTCGCCCGCGTCGAGCTGGCCGCGAGCGGCGAGGATTCTCCCTCGCACCGCCCGCCAGGAGATCTGCGAGGCGATGTCCGCGCTTGCGAGGCCCTCGCTCACCTCCGTCAAGCGCCTGGCCTCCTCGTCTTGACCGAGCTCGAGGAGCGCGCGCGCAAGGCCTGCGGCAACCCGCGCGAGCAGGCCGCGCTCGCCGATGCTCTCCAGCAGGGCATAACCCCGGCGGAGCTCCTCCTCGGCGGCAGCGGGGTCGCCGGCGAGCATCTCGACGTCGCTCGCGACCAGCGAGAAGCCGCCGAGCCAGACCCGCAGGCCGAGCTCCTCGGCGATCGCGCGCCCGCCCGAGATGAGCTCGCGCGCCTCGTCGAACCGGCCCGTCATTGCCCGCAGTCCGCCGAGGCAGACGAGAGCGGTCGACCGAACCATCCGGGCCCGCTCCCCCCGCTCGACGATCTCCTCCGCGCGGACGCTCGCGTCCGGTACCGGCGTCGCGCCGTAGTAGAGCGCCATCGGAAGGCGCATGCGCGCCCCCGCCGCCTCCCGTTCGTCCCCGGCGCGCTCGGCGTGCTCGATCGCGCGCTCGAGCGCGTGCTCCTGCTCGTCCCAGCGGTTCGTCAGCCAGTGGACGTCCGCGAGCCGCCGCCACGCCTTCGCCAAGCCGAGGTCGTCTCCGAGCTCCTCGAGGGCCGGGATCGCCCGCTCGGCCTCCCGGCGAAGATCGTCGCTGCTTCCCGCCGGATCCGTGAGCGCATGCAGGAACGCGCGCTCGAGAAGGCCGTGCAGCTCGACGCGGCGGTTGCCCCCCGCGGAAGCGACGCGGATCGCGTCGGCGAGGGCGGCGTCGGCTCGCGCGAACTGGCCGGTGACCACGAGCGCACTTCCCAGCTCGACGAGGAGCGACTCGGATCCGGGCGCCGGCCCGGGGAGGAGCGACGCCGCGCGCTCGAGGAGGCTCGCCGCCGCCGACGCGTCGCCGCGAGCGAGCGCGCGCCTACCCGCAACCGCGAGGCGCTCGGACGCGCGCGCAGCGAGCTCTTGCCCGTGCTCGTCGACGGGCGCGAGCTCCCGCCGGTAGCGAAAGGCCGTCTCGAGGTGGTAGCCCACGATCTCCTCGACCTCCGCGATGCGCTCGCCCGCGCGCTCTTCGATCCAGCCGACGAAGCGCTCGTGCAGCTCGGCACGCACCTCCTTCGGAATCCCGCCGTAGGCGGCGTCGCGAATGAGCTGGTGCCGGAAGCGGTACCCCTCCTCGCCCGGCACCGTCGAGCTGTCCGGGCGGATCAGCTCCTTGCGCCCGAGCAGCTGCAACGTCGGCGCCACCCCGCCGCGCTCCTCCTCCGCGGACAGGTACGCGACGGCACCGGCCCAGAAGCGCTTCCCGACGATCGCCGCCCGCTCGAGAGTCGCGCGCTCCTCCTCGCCGAGGCGGTCGAGACGAGCGGCGAGAAGCGCCTGAATGGTGGGCGGCACGTCGACGTCGCGGTCCGACCGCGGCTCTTCCTCGAGCAGCGCGAGCATCTGCTCGAGGAAGAGCGGGTTGCCGTCGGCCGCGTCCGCGATCCGGACGCGCGTGGCCAGGGTAACCTCGCCCGTTCCCGCCAGGTGGTCGATCAGCTTGTTGGACTCGCGTTCGCTGAGCGGCCGCAGCAGCATCGAGGTCGCGTTCAGCTTCCCGCCGGCCCAGGTCGGGCGTTTCTCGAGGAGATCCGGACGCGCGAGGCAGAGGAAGAAGACGGGAGCGTCGCGCGACCAATCGGCGAGGTGGTCGACGAGGTCGAGGAACGTCGGCTCGGCCCAGTGAATGTCCTCGAACGTGACCACGAGGGGGCGATCGTCCGCCAGCCCCTCGAACAGCTTCCGGACGGCCCAGAGGCTCTCCTCCGCCGCGACGCTTCCCTCCGACCGCCCGAGCAACGCGGCGATACCTTCCGCGACCCGCCCGGCCTCTTCGTCCTCGACATGGCGGGCGATGGCGGCGCGGATCTCGCCG
The DNA here is from genome assembly GCA_030861005.1 of Actinomycetota bacterium. Lineage (GTDB taxonomy): Bacteria > Actinomycetota > Thermoleophilia > Gaiellales > Gaiellaceae > JALZFU01. Next base: position 1,734 of record JALZGN010000181.1, on the reverse strand, counting down.
CCCGACCCGACGAGCTCGGCCACGATCTCCGCCAGAGGCCAGAAGGTGATGCCGTCGCCGTAGGGAAGGCAACGTCCGGTCAGGACCCGAGCGCGGTCCGACACGGCGGAACCGAACTCGACGGCGAGCCTCGACTTGCCGATCCCCGCCGTGCCGAGCACCGTGAACAGGTAGGGGCTTCGCTCCTCGATCGCCCGGTCGAACGCCTGGCGCAGCTGGTCGAGCTCCCGCTCGCGCCCGATCAGCGGGGAGTCGAGCCGGCGCGCGAAGACGCGAGGGGCCTCGACGACCTCGAGCAGCCGCCACGAGCGGACGCCGTCCTCCTTCCCCTTGAGAGCGAGCGAGCCCATGTCTTCCACCCGGACGCCCTCGCTCACGAGCCGCCGCGTCGCCTCTCCGAGCAGGATCTCGCCGGGCGCCGCCGCCTGCTCGAGGCGCGCGGCGACGTTGACCGCGTCCCCGGTCACGAGCATCTGCCCGGCTCCCGCGTCGCCGGCCACGACCTCGCCGGTGTTGACGCCGCTCCGAAGGGCGATGCGCACTCCCTGCTCGCGCTCGAGGTCTGCGTTCAGCGCTTCCACGGCCTCGTGGAGCTCGGCGACAGCCCGGATCGCACGGAGGGCGTCGTCCTCGTGCACGGCCGGGACGCCGAAGACGGCCATGACGGCATCGCCGATGAACTTCTCGACGCTTCCGCCGTGGCGCTCGAGCGCGCGCGAGGCCGTCTCGAAGTAACGCGACATGACGCGGCGAAGCGACTCGGGGTCGAGGCGCCCGCCGAGGCGGGTCGATTCCGCTACGTCGGTGAAGACGACGGTGACGGTCTTGCGGGCCTCGCGCCCGCGGCTCCGCTCAGTCGCCATCGCTCGCTCCGCGGCGCCTCGGACAGGTCCGCACGGGTCGAGTGTAGGGCGAGGCGCCGCGGGTTACCAGCGGTCCTCGCGAGCGCAGGCGGCGACGCTAGTCGATCAGCTTGCGCGTCATCGCGCGGATCGCGACCCGCCACATGACGAGGCCGAAGACGACGAGCGCCGCCACCCGGGCGGCGTCGATCCAACCGTGCGAGCCGAACGCGGCGTCGCGGACGAGCTGGACGCAGTGGTGCAGCGGGTTGACCTCTCCGGCGATCTGCGCCCACTGGGGCAGGCGGTCGAGCGGGAAGAACGTTCCCGCCACGAGGAAGAGCGGCGTCAGCACCGCGCTCACGATGTAGTTGAAGTTCTCGAACGAGTTGGCGAAGCCGGCGACGGAGATCCCGAAGCAGGCCCACCCGAAGCCGGCGACGAAGGCGATTCCGGGCACCGTCAGCATCCCCCACGCCGGATCGAGCCCGAAGACCAGCGCGACGAGCAGCGGCACGCAGCCGTAAACGCCGGCTCGGAGCGCGATCCAGAGCGCCTCGGCGGTCACGAGCTCCTCGGTGTCGACGGGCGCGGCGAGGACCGCGTCGTAGGTGCGCTGGAACTTGTACTTGACGAACGTGCCGAACATGGCGGGGAAGGCGCTCGAGAAGAGGACGGCGGTCGCGACCGTCCCGGTGCCGACGAACTCGACGTAGTCGTAGCCGCCGATCCGGCTCACGAGCGAGCCGAACCCGAAGCCGAACGCGAGCAGGTAGATGGTCGGCTCGACGGTCGACGAGAACGTGGACGAGCGCCAGTACGAGGAGTAGTTGACGATCTCGCGCACGAGGACGCCGGTGAGCGCCGGGCGCTCGAGGCGACCGAGGCGCGC